>JAQBZA010000025.1 GCA_027622795.1 Planctomycetota bacterium
CGGCGGTTTGTGACAGTGGCCTGGCTTCGCAGCCACACGGGGGAGTGAACCAGATCGTCGTGGCACGCGTACTAGGGCAACAGGCGGAACAAGGGCAACGAGTCGTCCTGTTAGCGCCCCTGCGGGCAGAAGGTATACTCCAAAGTTGCGTTCTGCCAAGCAAGTTTGTGTTGGTTGACCACGTTGTTGAATTTTTTCTCGATACCCTTTCCTGGAGTCCTCCATGGCCGAAGAGAAGAAGAGCCCTGCCCCCGAGCAAATGCCCGTTCCGGTTGACGAGTCGCACATCGCGGCGACCTACGCTAACTTCTGCCGCGTTACCGGAACTCCTGAGGAGTTGATCGTCGATTTTGGCCTCAACAAGCAGGTGGGCGGCAATGCCCCGGAGACAATCCAGCTTACGCAGCGGATCATCGTCAATTTTTTCACAGCCAAGCGACTGGCCGCGGCGCTCGTCATGGCCGTGCAGCGTCATGAACAGGCCTTCGGCTTGCTCGAGACCGACGTGCAGAAGCGAGTCGTGCCCCAGCAGGCGAAGGCCTGATCAGCCGGGCATCAAGCCCACCCGCACCAGCCCCGGACCGTGGCTGACCGTCGTCCTTCACCAGTTTCATGAGCACCGTCGATCCCCAATCCGTCGAGGAAGCACGGCAGCAGATTCGTGCGCTCGTGGAGGAGATCGAGGCGCTCTCGCGATCCGATATGGCCGAGGCGGATTTTTTCCGTGGCCTGCTCGATCGTGTGTTGGAGGCGATGGGAGCCGTGGCCGGGCTGGTGTGGCTGTCTGGCGATCAGGGGCGTGTTGAGCCGGTTTGTCACAGCGGCATGCAGGGTACGGGCCTCACCGATGCTCCTGAGTCGCAGCAGGCCCATGGGCAACTTGTGCAGTCGCTCATGGGCAGCCCGGGCGGATTGCTGGTGCCTCCCAAGGCCTCGCTCGAAGGGCAGGATGGGAAGGTCATCGCCAGCAACCCAACCGATCTCTTGGTGGTGGCGGCGCCGATCAACCGGGCTGGGGCGCGGGCCGGCCTGCTCGAGGTATTTCACCAGCCCAACGAAATGGCGGTGCAGCAGGGGTATCTCAAGTTTCTTGATCAGGTGTCGGGCGTCGCCGGCCGCTACCTCGAGCGGCGCCAACTCCGGACGCTCGATGCCCAGCAGACGACGCTTGCCCAGGTTGATCGGTTCAGTCGCGCCGTTCATGAAACACTCGATCCGGTTGCCACCGCATTTGTCTTGGCAAACGAGGCCCGGCGGATCATCGGCTGTGATCGCGTGAGCGTGCTCGTGAAGCGGCATCGGAAACTGAGGCTGGAGGCGGTGAGCGGCCAAGAGTCGATTGAGCGGCGGGCGACAGCCGTGCAGGCGATCGAGGCGTTGGTGAGGGTGGTTGCCCGAGCGGGTGACCCGCTCTGGCACCCAGATGCCTCCAATGAACTGCCTCCGCAAATTGAGGAAGAACTGGAAAACTACATCGATGAGTCACATGCGACTGCGCTGGCGATCATTCCGCTGGAGAAGCCACGGCCCACGGCGGTGGTCAAGCCGGGCGGAGTGGATGCCGTGGCTGTGGCCAAGGCGGAGGCCGCTGCAAAGGAGCAGCCGGAGCCGCTCGGCGCGTTGGTGGCTGAGTGGTTTGCGGCTGGCTCTTTTGACGGTGGTAAGCGGGCGCGGGTTGAATTGGTGGCCGAGCATGGCAAAGTTGCGATTGCCAACGCCCTCGATCACACGAGCCTGCCGTTCTATTCAGTGCTCCATTTCCTTGGAAAGTCGCGGGCTCTTACCACGGCTCGCAATCTGCCGCGAACCGTGCTGGCTGGCCTGTCGGCCGTGGCGGCGATCGGAGCGTTGATTTTCATCCCGGCCGACCTTCGGCTGGAAGGGAAGGGCACGCTTGAACCCGTGCACCGGCGCGACGTGTTTGCTGAAATTGATGGCGTGGTGGAGCGGCTGGAGACGAGCCTCGATCACGGGGCCGGCGTCCAGGAAGGACAGCTGCTCGCCCTCCTCCGCAACACCGACCTCGAGGTGGCGATCACCGACGTCCTCGGACGCAAAGCCTCGAGCGAGGAGCAGTTGGTGGCCACCCGACGGGCAATGCTCGAGGAGACGAAGATCACGGCCGATGAGCGGGCCCGTATGGCTGGTCGGGCAGCGCAGCTCGAACGGGAAATCGAGAGCCTTGCCACGCAGTTGGCTCTCTACGAAACGAAGAAGAAGGATCTCGAGGTTCGCAGCCCGATCGATGGTGTGATCGTGACCTGGCAGGTTCGTGATCGGCTGCTCCTCCGGCCTGTCGAAAAAGGGCAGGTTTTGATGCGGGTCGCCGACAAAACAGGGCCCTGGGAGTTGGAGGTGCACATGCCCGACGACCGGCTTGGCTATGTCAACCGCGCCATGGCCGAGGCGCTGCAAGCGGGCCGGGAGTTGGAGGTTGACTACATCCTTGCGACTGATCCGGGCACGCGGCATTACGGCACAGTGAAGGAGATCCACGAGCAGGCGGAGGTTCGTGGGGAGCAGGGCAATACGGTCCTCGTGCGGATCACGATTGATCCCATGCGGCACGAAAAAGAGGAGCTCGGCGCTGGAGCGAGCGTGACAGCCCGGATCAACTGTGGCAAGCGGTCCCTGGGATTTGTGTGGTTCCATGACGTGCTGGCCTTCATTCAGTCGCAGGTCTTTTTCCGGATTTGGTAGGAGGCGCATCGCCGCGATGAAGATGAGAAGGATGCATGGGAACATTGTTCCAGCGCTGGCCGCATGTGGATTGAGCGTTTTCCAGTGGATCGCTGCCTGGCCGGTGCTATCTGCAGAGCCGGTGATCGCCAATTGCCTTGTCTCACTTGTTGAGGAGGCGAAGGTGCCGGCCCGGGAAGCCGGTGTGCTCCTGGAATTGGCCGTCCGGGAAGGCGACGTGGTGCGGGTCGGTGAGGTGATTGCACGGATCGACGACACCCAGGCCCAGATGGATAAGCGGCGGGCAAAAGCCGAACACGATCAGGCTGCGGCCAAGGCTGAAAGCGACGTTGATGTTCGGTACTCGATCGCCGCGGAGAAAGTGGCGGAGGCCGAGCATCAAAAGGCATTGGAATCCCATGCCAAGGTGCCGGGGAGCGTGACTGAGGTGGAGCGAAATCGGCTCAAGCTCAATGAGCAAAAGGGTGAACTTCAGATCGAGCAGGCACAGCTCGAGATGCGGATGAACGAATTGGCCGCAGCCAGCAAGGGCGTGGAACTTGAAGCGGCCGAGAGTGCGATTGAGCGGCGCCTGATTAAATCACCTCTCGACGGCGTGGTGGTCCAGATTTTTCCGCATCAGGGAGAGTGGATGCAGCCGGGGGATCCGTTGGCCCATGTTGTTCGCATCGACAAGCTTCGCGTGGAGGGATTCGTAAACGCCGGTGAATGGGGTGCCGATGACGTGCGGGATCGCCCGGTGACAGTGGAAGTGCGACTCGCCGGCAGCCGCCGCGAATCGTTCGAGGGACGGATTGTTTTCACCAGCCCACTCGTCCAGGCGGGCAACAACTTTCGTGTCGTGGCGGAGGTCGATAACCGCCAGAATCCCGACTCTGAGCGGTGGCTGCTTCGGGCTGGCCAGTCGGCCACGATGACAATCCACTCCGCGCAGAGCCCGCTGCCTCCCATCCGCAAGAAGTAGGGCGTAGCCTCGCCCATGTCCACTGCCGCAGACGCCTTCCGTTCCAGTACCACGCGGCCCATCGGGCTCAAGCGGCGGGGTGACATCATCACCAACCGTCAGGTGTACCAGGGGCAGGCCTGGTTTGTGGTAAAGGATCCGATCTCACTCCACTACTTTCGGTTTCGGCCTGAGGAATATGCCCTCCTCGACATGCTCGACGGTGCTGCGAGCCTCGACCAACTGAAGGAGAAGTTTGAGGCGAAATTTCCACCGCGGCGGATCACGGCGGAAGAGTTGGCGCGATTCGTGGCCACGCTGCACCGCTCTGGGCTCGTGATCGGTGATCGACCGGGGCAGGGGCCGCAGCTCTTTGAACGGCGGCGGCAGCGTCTCTGGAAACAGTGGGTGGCCTGGATTTCCAACATCATGGCCCTCCGGTTTCGGGGGATCGACCCCGACCGCATTCTCAACCGCCTTGACCCGTGGTGTGGCTGGCTCTTCGCCCCGCCGGCATTCATCGCCGCTGCTGCTCTGGCTCTGAGCGCGCTGATGTTGGTGCTTGTCAACTTCGACGTCTTCCGGTCGAAGCTGCCGGAGTTTCATCAGTTTTTTGCCGCCGGCAACTGGCTCTATCTTGCCATCGCCCTGGGGGTCACGAAGGTCATCCATGAGTTTGGGCACGGTCTCTCATGCAAGCATTACGGTGGGGAGTGTCACGAAATGGGGGTGATGTTGCTCGTGCTCACCCCCTGTCTTTATTGCGACGTGTCAGACAGTTGGATGCTGCCCAACAAGTGGAAGCGGGCAGCGATCGGGGCGGCGGGCATGTATGTGGAGGTGATCATCGCGTCGATTGCCACCTGGTTGTGGTGGTATTCGCACCCGGGCATCTTCAACCAGCTCTGCCTGGATGTGATGTTTGTGTCAAGCGTGTCGACGATCCTTTTTAATGCCAATCCCCTGCTGCGGTATGACGGCTACTACATCCTGTCGGACGTTCTCGAGATCCCCAATTTGCGGCAGAAGGCCAGCACGATCCTCCAACGGATGGCGACTCGCTGGTGTTTGGGGATCAAGCAGCCAGACGACCCCTTCCTCCCGCAGCGGCGGCGCGGCCTCTTCGCGCTCTACGCGGTGGCGTCGAGCCTCTATATGTGGTTTGTCTCACTCTCGATCTTTTTGTTCGTCTGGAACGTCTTTAAGCCCTACCGGCTGGAAGTGATCGGCCAGGTGCTGGCGGGGGCGGCACTGTGGGGCTTGGTGGTGAGGCCCATCCACGGGATGATCAAGTTTCTAAATGTCCCCGGGAGACGCGATGAAGTGAAGGCGACCAATGTGACGACAACGATCGCGGTGGCCGCCGTGATTGCTGGGGCGATCGCCCTGATTCCCCTGCCCCAGCGAGTCTGGTCGGCGGCCGAGATCCGTCCCCGTGGCGAGGAGACGGTCTATGTGACGGTGCCAGGGCGGGTGGAGGCGATCCTCGTGGAGCCGGGCGACCGGGTGAAGAAGGGGGCCGAACTCGTTCGGCTTTCGAGCATCGATCTGGATTTGCAGATCGCCGACCTCGAGGGCAAGGCGACCGAGTACCGCACCCGCCTCGACAGCCTGATCCGTGAGCGGTTCACCGATCCGGCTGCCGGCCGTGAGATTGGTACGGTGGAAGAGGCGCTCAAGAGCATTGACGAGCAACTTGTGAAGAAGCAACGGGACCGCACGGAGCTCGTGCTTGCAGCACCGCGGGCGGGCATCGTGCTACCGGCCTCGAGTGTGGAGCCGAAGGACGATCCCTCCGGCAAGCTGCCGGTGTGGACAGGCAATCCGCTCGATGAGCAAAACATCGGCGCCACCTACACGCCGGGCACTGTGGTCTGCATGGTCGGGGAGCCCGAGGACTTCGAGGCGGTGATCGTGGTCGACCAGACCGAGGTGGAATTTGTGCAATTGGGTCAGCGGATCGACCTCAAGCTCGATGCCTTCGCCTGGCAGACCTTCACCGGCACGGTTGACGAGATCTCCGAGTCTCACATCGAGGCAGGCTCGGAGCGGCTGAGTGTGAAGGCCGGTGGTGGCGTGCCGACGGAGACCGATGAGGCGGGCCGTGAGGTGCCGATCTCCACGAGTTATGAAGTCCTGATGGCGTTGCCGGAAGGTGATGAACAACTGGCTGCGGTGACGACCGGGATGCGGGGCACGGCTCGGATTCAGGTGGGCAGTCGCACGGTCGGCCAGTGGCTCCTGCGGCTCCTGTGGCAAACGTTTAACTTCCGGATGTAGGGAAGGCCTCCGGACCTGTGACGACGCAAGGCGGGCCTCAGCCTGTCACAAACTCGCGACGCAGCGTAGGCTGTCATGGTATGCCCACGCTTGACCGGATCACGATCTACCCCGTGAAAAGCCTTGACGGCATCGATCTTGGTGAATGCGGAGTGCTGCCGTGCGGGGCGCTGGAAAACGATCGTCGCTGGCGGCTGATCGACATGGATGGCCAAGTTGTCAATGCCAAGCGGACGCCGCGGTTTCATCCGATCCGGGCCGAGTATGACCTCACCGAGCGGTTGATCACACTTTTGCGATGGACGGATGATCCGACGGAGCCGGCCCATACCTTTCCGCTTGTCCCTGGGCCTGAGGGGCCGTGCGAGTGGCTCTCCGAAGCGCTTGGGATTCGCGTGCTACTCGAGGAACGGCAGGACGGTGGGTTTCCGGATGACCGTGAGGCTCCGGGGCCCACGCTGATCTCCACGCCGAGCCTTGAGGAGGTGGGGCGCTGGTTCGGGATCGATCTCATGGAGGTGAGGCGTCGGTTTCGCATGAATCTTGAGATCGGTGAGTGCGACGCTTTTTGGGAAGACACACTTGCCTGCCCGGCACGGACGAGCCTGCCCTCGCTCACTGATCTCCCGGCCGAGTTGGCAATCGATCCGTATGCCGACCTTCCGCCGCTGGAGCCGCGAGACTTTGCGGTCGGAGCCTGGCGCTTTCGGGCTCTCCGAGTGTGCCGGCGATGTCCGGTACCGAGTCGCGATAGCCGCACCGGCGCGACGAATGAGCTGTTTCGCGAGGTTTTTTCAGCACAACGGCGTCGCGCTCTGCGGCCCGATGTTGACCCGGCGACGTGGCCACACCACTACTGTCTTGGTGTCAATACGCAGGTACAGATTCGGGGAACACGAAGCGAGAACATGTCGGCGGGGATGGCGATCGTGCTCCAGTGACGCTGCCGGTCCGCGGAGGAACCGAACTGGAGCGACACGGTGATCACCAGAATTCCCTCCGTATTGAGTGTTTGTCTCGCTCACATCCGTCGACGGATTGTGAATCCATCGGTGGAAAGAGATGGCCCACTGAATGGCGACATTCCGAGAGATGCCCACGTCATCAGCATGATTCGCTTTTCATCGTTCAGCGATTGGAAATCAAGCGGGCCAGCGGCCGGGCTATTGTTGGCGGAACCAAGGCTTTCCCACACGAGTGTGCGTGATGCCTCATCGTCGGTGAGGACAATCGGAGCCCGGTCGGGGAACGTGAGCCGGGGAGGCAGTCGACGAGCCGCCACGATGGTCGCCCTGCCGAGCGGTCCAAAGATGGCCGGCGCGGGAGCAGTTTGCGGGGGTGTAGTCCTTGCCGGAGGTGGTGCAGGGTGCGTTCCAGTCGGGGGCGTCGCAGGAGGGGGCGGCGCAGGAGTTGTCGCCCCCGCGGTCGGAGACTGGAGGTGGATCGAGTTGGCGAGTTCAAGAGTTTTGTTTGCGCCGAAAACAACCGCCGTGGATGTTTGGCTGCTTGACGAAGGTGGGGAATAGGCTTCCGCCCCGGCGTAACTGACCGTATATCCAAAATCATCCAGCGCCCCTACGGTCACGCGGCTGAGGTAGGCAGGAACGGGCTGCCCGAGAAAACCGTTCACCTGATAGTTTGCCGTCATCAGTTCGCCATAGATGGGCGGTGTCGTGTAGCTGTTGAAGACACTGTCCCGCCAGTGCGTTCCATAGCTGCCATCGTAGGCTGGTGGGGTTGTGGTACTGACTTCGTAGAGGGGGACACTTGTGTCCGCATTTCGGAAAACACTGTTGTAGGACTGTACGCCGTTGGTGCCGACATAAACGGGGTTGGTGGTGCCAATGCCGGAAACAAGTGTCGGAAACGTACCGACGTTGTTTTGCCACAGCGTGCCAAAACCGACGACATGGCCAATTTCATGGGCGATCGTTGTGCCAAGTCCGACGGCATTGATGAATGCAGAGCTGATTTGCATCGTGCCGATGTAGGGAAGCCCGTTCTGACTGAAGTTTCCGTTTGCCGGAACGCCCGTATTGCCGACACGAATGTCGGTGAAACCAGCCTGGGCAATAACCCCGGCTGGAAGCGTGTTGGAGACGCTGACCTGAATGAGCAGGTCGTCGATGACTTGGCCGGTCGTGGGGTCGGTCACGTCGGGAAGATCACCAACAATGACGTTTTCCCAACGGGCTGCTGCCGTTGGAAATAGGGCCTGCACACTCGATGGGACGGAACTGTCGAAGGAAAAATCGATTGTATAAAAAGACTGAGGAGCAAAGTCGTCAATGGTGACGAGTGCAGTCAGTTCCTGGGGCGTGCCGCCGATGGGGTTTACGACCAGGTTGAGAATCTCCTTTCCCTCGGCAGTGTTGACAGGGTCGATCAGCGACTGCACGAAGATGCTTTTTTGAGTCTCGCCCGGGAAGAATGTCAGCCGTTGTGTGCGAAACATGTAGTCTGTTCCGAGCGTGGCCGTGATGGACTCGGTAGAGACCACGACCGTCTCCGGCAGTCGTGACGCGTTGAGCATCGTGAGCCGAAACTCAGCGGCGTTTCCTTCGGTCACGGTATCCGTGACCGGGGAAAGGATGAATGCCGCCGGGCAGTCCCGTCGTTCGAGGGTCTCTGGATGGAGGAGTTGCCGCCGTCGTATGTGAGTTGCCCGTCTGGAAGAGACACGGTGGTCTGGTCTTGTCGTCGTCATCACTGGCGTCCCTCGGTCACATACAATCAGCACAGTCGATACTGCCCCGACATCTCCTTCATCGGGTATTCTGCGGCGGTCCGGCGAGGGCACTGGGCAGAAGGTGAACGGTCAGTCTCACCGGCATACCTTGCCCGGCCTGCCGAGCGTCACGGCACCCCACGTCGGAATGCGGGGTTTTCTAAACCACCTCTCTCCGCATTGATTACGCGGGTGGAGCCCTAAGGGTTTTCATCGGAGTACCTGCCGATTTGGCACCCGGCTGCGTGAACAGAAACCTGGGCGAACCATGTGGAAGTCTGTGACGTATGGAGAGGCAACGCGGTGGGCTGACCTGGACGCTGGGTTGGCCCTCGCGGTGCTGTCGAAGAACCTGATGACTCCAGTCCTCGTCGGGCTGGTTCACTGAGGGGGCATGACAGTGCATGGAGACGTGCGCAAGCAAAGGTGACTTTTTCGGCTGTTTTCGCCAGCCTGGTGACCAAAAACTTGCGGTTGTTTTGTGGCGTTGAGAGACTCGTTTTAGTTTGACGTGAGGCCATTTCCACAGCGAATGGCCTCCTCATAGCAAGGGGTCCCCTATGGCTCGTTCATCGCATCGGAATCTATTCGCCAGGCTCAGCCGCTTGCGGCGCTATCGTCAGAGGCGGCGGGACCGGAAGGTCGCCGACATCGGCCGCATCGAGCCACTGGAGACACGGCTGGCGCTGGCGGCCGATGTTTTTGCTCAGCAACAGCTCGGTTCGATCGACGGAGGCTGGCAGGTGATCGTTCTCGATGCGAATGCAGACGATCTCTACTTCAGGCATACCCTGACGTCGGTCGGGCAGTTTCTGGGAAATCAGCCCCAAACGTTCGATGTGCTCGAATACGACACTGATGTGAACTTCAATGACCCAGAGTTCGCGAACTATAGTCCGTCCGCCTTTCGGGACGTGTTGGTTACCAATGGCATTCGGAACTCGGCACAGGGTGATGCCACCAATTTCTTTGGTGGCACCAATGGAGCAGCCTTCCTCGATCTCGAGACTGCGGACGAATCAGGGATCACGCCTGTTGGTACGCTGTCATCGGTCAATGCGGTGGTGCCCGGCACGCTGTCCGGCAGCATCTCGATCCCCGACCTGCGGGGCGGCGACATAATCTACTTCACAACCCAGACGCTGCAGGACACCAATACGGCGGGCCGCGATGTGCTGGTGTTCAGCGTCGGCAATCGATTTGGTAACTACGCCCCATCCGTCACGTTCACGCATTCGACGCTCGACCCGGCGAACCCGGGTACCATTGTCGACAACACTGTGACGCTCACCACCCAAGGCGGTGGCTACAGCTACGCGACCGGTGTTCTGGCCTTTGATTTCAACATGGCAAACGGAGTCGGCTGGGCGACTGCAAACAACAGTATTTCCGTCGACTATGCATCCCCGATCGTGCCGACGAGTCCGTCCACGGTGCAACTCTCTCCGGGATTCGATTTCGGCCTCGGGCTGCTCGTTGATCTTCCTGCCGAAGACTCGACCGTGCGGATCGCTAGCCCGATCGTGAGCCCTGCCGCAACAACGAACCTCGTGGTCCTGAGTGCCACCAATGTGGAAGTCGATGCACCGGTGACGTCGGACGTCGGCTTTTACGTCATGGGGACAACCGGAGGACTGCGGCCCGCGTCTGTTGTGACGCCTCAGGTTCAAGATGGCATTGCCGGGGATTGGTATGGCGGCGGTGGGATTGATACGGAGGTCGAGCGGCTCGTTTTGTCCGCACCGGTCGCGGCACCCGAGGTTGGCGTGATTCTGGTCGATGATTTGGATCGTACCGCCAACAGTCGGGGTCGCTTCTACGTTTCATCATCCGGCTCGCTGACCGCCACAGGAGATATGTCTGTCGATGCCATTGCGTCCGACATCATCTACGAAGGCGATGTGTCAGCCGCGCGGCAGTCATATCGCTGGCAGACCCGCGACGATGCTGTCCCGTATCAGTTTGTCACCACCAGCGCGAGCGGCGTTTCTCTGGGTAGCATGTCCGCACCCACCGTTGATATTTTCTTGACGAACACCCAGGGGGTGAGCCCGGCAAATTCAGTGCAACATGTTGTCGATCTGGATACGGCCGTAACAAGTCTTCGGCTTTCCGCGACCCAGGGGATCGGGCAGGCTTTGAATTCCGTGCCCTACAATTACGCCGTCACGATCAGGGAGCAGGACGCCCTGACGCTTGACGCATCGTTGGCGTCCGGCGGCCCCGTGTCGATCACTGCCGGGGGCGCCATGACCGTGAATGCCACCGTGAGATCGGCCGGTGACGTGAAACTCACAAGTTCCGGTGCCATGACCGGGAATGCTTGGCTGACGACGACCGAGGGCGTCATCGGCGTCACCGGATCGTCGGTCGCCCTCAATGGCCTGATGCAGGTGTTGGCAGCTCCCTTCGATGAAACACTCACGGATATCGAGGTGGTGTCGACCAACGGTGGCATTTCGCTGGGGGGTGGTGCCAGAGCGGTCAATCGAATTGTGCTGCAGCAAAGCGGTACCGGTGGCGTGACGTCTGGCGGTGTCGTGGGCGCGGAAAACCTCGACATCGTTGCTGAGGGAGACGTGAATCTGCAGACAGACGGCCGGTATATCGACGTCGAGTCGGATGGTCAGGTGACGCTTGTCGAGGCAAATGATGCCGAGTTCACCGTCGATGCCGCCGGGCTCGCATCGCTGACGGCACTGGGGGTTGATCCGAGTGATGGCCGGTCAGCGCTGTCGGCACGGCTGCGTGGCAGCACGAATGTGGTCGTGTCGGCGCCGTCGGGAAGTATCGATGTGACAGCACAAACAGCGAATGATCTGGCTGTGGGGGATGCGGCTGGGCTTCTCGCTGGCACGGCGGTATCAATGCGTGCTGCGGGCGACGTGTCGATCCGCTCGACGCAGGGCAACATCTTTGTGCTCGACGCTCCGGTGGCAGGCGATGGCCTCCTGCGGGCTCGGATCGCGAGTCGGGAAAACGGAGCCAATGGATTGGGCAATTTGGTCGGGAGCTACGCCCAGAACGCTCCGGGTGTCACTCCCGCCACCCTCACGGGCGGTGGCAACTGGAATCTCAACAATGACCCGTCGCTGGGCGGTGCCTTTGGAACGCTCACCGGCCCGCTGCGGGTGCGGGATGTTGTGCTCCTCCGCGGACAAGACAACCATCGCGAAAATGGGCTTTATCAGATTACGCGGTTGGGAAGCAGTTCGTCGCCATGGCAACTGACGAGAGTGGCGCAAGCTGACACCACCGCCGAGTTCAGCTCCAACACCCGGATCGCGGTGACCGACGGCGAGTTTGCCGGACGTTCATTCCAGGTGGGGCAGTATGCCAACCAACTCGATACAACACCGCTGCGAGTCACGGAGGGCATGGCGCGGTCCCAGGATGAAGTGACAGTGCGGCTGGCCACGGAGATTGCCCTCGACGGGGTGTTCGCCGCCGGGCAGATCACGGCGGCTGCGAATGGCGCCCTGGTCGTCAACGGCCTGCCGGTCAATCCCAGCGACGTGCTGCTGGTTCGCAACGGCGTTGCGGCATCTTCAGGAGAATCCTCGGTAGCCAACGGTATTTATCGCGTCGTCGACGTTGGAAGTGCCGCGACTCCCTGGGTGCTCGAGCGGTTCGTTGACCCCGATACCGGGCTCGAAGTTTCCGAGGCGACCGTGATCGTTTCGGAGGGTTTCTACCGCACGTCGCTGGCAGGCACGACCTTCAGCGTAGCCTACGACGGGCTGGGGCTGGTTGACCTTGCGATCACAGAGGACGCTGTCGCGACGCAGATCGGATCGTACGACCCGAGTGATGTCACGACGTTCGTCGTGAGCACGAATGGCGGGGTCAATGACGCGGCCGGAGCGCTTGGAAAGATGCTGCGTCTTGTGCAGGATAACTCGGCACAGGATCTGAGTCAGGAAGATGTCGATCAGGCCGTGCAGTTTGCGAATGTGTTGGGCAGCGTGACCGGCGCGACTGGAACCATCGTCTTGCGTCAGGAACTGCCGCTGATCGAAAAGGCCTTCGAGATCGATACGGCTCAGCGCTATCCACTCTCCACCGCTGCCTCGGCGCTGATCGTAGTCGATGGCTCACGGATCACGTCGTATCGTGAAAATACGTTCGTGACGCGGTCGAGTACCGATCCGGTTAATGGTTTCGAGTTTGCCAGCGGCTCGTCCACCGAGCTGCTGCCGACCCCGGAAGAGGCCTCCCGGGGGCGAATCAGCGGCTTGCAGATCGGTGGCTTTGAGTCGGGCGGCGCGGTCGTCGTCGATGGAGCCAGCAACCTGTTGGTCGAGAATCTCACCATCGGGCTGGATGAAAACAACGAGTCGCAGGCAGTGAAGTATGGAATCCACGTCACCGGGAATTCCGGTGTCGCTGGCCCGGTCACATTGCTCAATAATTCAGTGTTTTCGGCGTCGGTCTTCAGCGGCAACGCCCTCGGTGGGGCCGGGATTTTGATCGGTGGCGATGCCCAGCATGTGCAGGTGGTGGGCGGAAGCATCGGTGGTGCCGCCGGCAGCAATACCTCGGGCATCATCATCGAGAGCACGAACGATGACACGACCCGGGCCAACTCGATTGGTGTGAATCCGATCACCACAGCGCGGCTGACCACGCGAGCCAACCGAGCGGTGCTGACGTTTGCCGATCCGACAGCCGGGGCGACCCCGGACACGACGTGGCTCCGTGTTCAGGAGGATCTGCACCTCGGGCAGGCGGTGTCGGGCAACGGCATCGCCGCTGGCACCGAGATCATTCATATCGATCCGGCAACTCGGAGCATCACGCTTTCGACCCGCATGACGGCGAGTGTGACCAACAGTGTCATTACGTTTGGAACACCCAATCGAACGGTCGTGGCAGACAATTTCTATGGCGTGGAAATGCGGGCCGGAAACGTACGGATGGTCAACACCACAGTTGAGAGAAATGTGCTTGACGGTGTGGTGATCGGAACAGCCTTGCCGGATGCCGTCTGGGCCCGCATCGGTGATTCCACCACCCGCAGTGCCGCCAGCAATGCGATCCATTCCAACGGTCGCTACGGCATCCGCTTTGCAAGTGGCATCAGTTCCATGACCGAGTCGTGGTCACTCCAGCCGCCCGCTCCGGTGACGACGAACATTCGGATTCAGGGCAATTACATCGGCACCAACACCAACAGTGCTGATGGCCTGCAGAACGGCCGGAGCGACTACTATTGGGATCAGGTCGATCCCGCGACAGGGCAGCCCTATGGGTATGCACCACCGCCGGGCGGTGGATTTGAGTCGCTGATCAACTCTGCCGACCCAGACGGCACCAATCCGGCCGAAGACGTCAATGGCAACGTGAGCGCCGACTTGGCGCCGCCTTCAGGTGGTGGCACCGTGTCGCCACCTGATGGTGGTGTGGTGCGACTGCCTCCCCGACTTTAGTTGACAGCTTCGACGTAAACCGCTCCCTGGGTGCTGGAGGCAGCGCTAAGGCGAAATCTGCGTGCCGCTCACATTGACCGTCACTGGTTGTGCGGAGTTGTTCTGCACGTTCGCACCAGTGCCGGCACCGCCACCAGCCGTGAATGAGCCCGTGATGTTAATTTGACCGGTAGTCAAGCCGCCTGAGGCAACGGTTGGATCGATCGTGATCGCTGTTGTGGGAGCGGGAACAGCGGTTCCGCTTGTCGTGGTATTCCCGCTCGCGACGGTCGTGAAGTTCAGCGTTTCAAGCGCTGTTCCGGGGCCCGCACTTGCGGGTGTCGGACTATCAACATAAATCGCCGCTGCGGTTGCAGACGTTGTTGAGAGCGTGTTTGCACCAACGGCACTGATGGTGCCGCCGTTCACTGCCCGGATCCCTCCAGCACTCGTGCCAGTGAGAGCGATGTCGAGATTCTGGAAGTTGATGGTTGTGAGAAGATCATTATTGGAAAGCAGGATGCCCTGAGCTGTTGGGCCTGCCGTGGTGCCACCAATCCGCGTATTGAAGAAGTTAAACTCCGGCGCAGTAGTTCCAGTGCCAATGACCCCCGAGTTTTCCACAAGAATGCCGGTCGTGCCCGTGCCCTGGAGATCGAGGCCCGTCACGTTGACCTGGGTATTTCCGTCCACGTTTCTGATGAACACGCCGTCACCCGAGTCGACCAGTGGATAGCCGCCCGGGCCAAAAATGTTGATCACGTTTTGCGTGCCGGTGGCGTTTGAGATGTCAGCAACCTGCAGGATATATCCCAGGCCACCTCCGGCAGGCGGCGCGTTGTTGATGGTGCCAAAGTAGGTGAAGTTCGGGGCGCCGCCCGTCAGCACGATCGCCGAGCCATCGGTGTTCTTCACGATGCCTGACGTGTAGCTCGGGCTCGCAGTGGTGTTTGGCACCGTCTCGATCGTCGTGGTGGAGTTGTCATTGACCACGGCGATGGCCGTCGAGACGCTGTTGACCAGCGTGGCATTACCGATATTGATCTCTGTCGTTGGGCTGTTTGAGTCGATCAGGATGCCCTCGCCGCCGACATCAAGGATTTCATTTGGCACAGTGGATCCCGATGGAGCCCCACGATAGGCAAGGTTGACAGTCCCACCAGTCTTGTTGTTGACATCGATGATGGTGCTGGCAATCCCACCGTTGAGCGCCGTGTCGTTGACGATGCGGCCGGAGTAGCTGATGTTGACATCCCCGCCGGACGTAGAGTTTCCGTCGCCCACCTGGAAGCCCGTGTTATTCATGTTGCCGATGGCGACGTCGGTAAACTCGATGCCACCTGTGGGCTGCGCTGCGCCTGTACCGGAGATCAACACGCCCTTCTGGAGATTGGTGCTGCCGTCACCGGAGATCGTGACTTTGCGAATCGAAGATGCGCCGGTGGTGGACAGAGCGGTGTTGTAGGGGTTGGCTGTGGTTCCGAACCGTTGGGCGGTGCCATCAAGATTGCCGGACGCCCGGATGCCGATCGCCGATCCGGCGATCGTGAAGTTGGCAACCGTGGCGCCACCCTGTCCGGGAATATCGACGCTCGCACCGGCTGGATTGCTGAGAACGGGATTGAGCGTTGTCTGGGCGGCGATCGTGTAGAGGCCGTTCACACCGCAATTTGGTTGGGAAGCGATGACGAAGTTGCCGCCGCTGCCAACAAGTGATTGGTTTAGCGCGTTGAAGCTGAATGTGCCGCCGTAGAGACTGCCAGACGAAGCGGTTGAGAGACCCTCGTTGACGTAGACGATGTCCCACGGGTTCACCGCAGCAGCATCGGCGTCGGCCAGGGTCTGGAACGGTGCCTCGTAGGTACCGTTGCCACCGGCAGCAGCGGCATTGTTCACATGGATGACGTTCCAGTAGCCATTGCCATTTTGTGGGTTTTGTACGATCACCGGTGTCTGGTGGGCCCGCACGATGTGCTCGTTGCGCCACATCGGCTGCTCGACCTGATCCGGCACGTTGCGGCGGCGGCTGCCCCCCATGCGATAGGTGAGCCGGATGAAGCCCGTGGAATCGAAGTAGGAATCGTTGTTGTATTGGATCGAGAAATCCCAGTTGTCGAGGAACGTCATGTCGAGACGGGTGTAGACGCCGCCAAACCAGGGAACCACGCCCTGGCCGGCCTGCGGGCCGTTCGACCAGTCGTAGCGGGTGTTGCCGAGGGCATAGCCGCCCACGCTGACCATGCCAGCCCAATCGGCGAGTGCCGGCACATAGGCACCCACCTCGAGATCAGCACCGCCGAGCGCGGCATCGAGGCCGTTTTGGCACATGATGTAGTTCTGAAAGAACGGCACACCTGGATTGCCCACCGTATAGGCCGTGGAGCCCACCGGGATGTAGCCATTGCTGCGGAGATTACCGAAGTCGGTGAGCCACTCGCCGCTCACGCCCACCTGGTTGTAGGAATGGCCAAACTGGCCGTATTGCTCCGTGCCGGGTAGGCCGCCGGTGGGGTACTGATTCTGGTCGCCGTCGTAATCCCAGTAGACGCCGACGCCGAGAAGTGTGCCGCCCACAAACTGCTTCCGAACAGCTCCGACGTTGGAAAAGAAGCCGCCGTATTCGGAGAGATGGCCGCGGAGATCGGCCGCCCAGAAGCCGCCCAGGTTATCTTCCGCATACGGA
>JAQBZA010000498.1 GCA_027622795.1 Planctomycetota bacterium
GTGACAGCACCCGTGATGACGAGAATCAGGCCGGCAAGAAAAGGCGCCTTGAGTTGGTTGAAGGCCCGGTTCATCAAAGCCGTCAGGAGCGTATTGACGACCGGTGCGCCACCGAACACCAGCGGCATGACATAGATCGGCTTCCCGCCAAATCGAAGGGCGAGAATCACCCCGAGGGCTCCGAGGGCTCCTGCCGTGCCCGCCAACAGGCTCCATACGACACCCTTCATTGTCCAGCCACCGCGCTCGCCGCGTTGCAGCAGCGTGACGGGAATGATGACGGCGATCAGAAAGTAGGCGATGCCAACACAGACAAATGGTCGGAGGGCCGATTCCATCGCCTCACGACCGAAATGAAGGACCGGTCCGTAGAGTCCCCAACAAAGAGCGGTCAGCGCGATTGCCCCGAGCATTCCAAGTGTCTGCATCATCGGTTCGTCTCCAGGAGGTTTAGGACGTGGGCCCCCACATCCTCCACAGAAAGCAGCCGCATGCAATCGTGGTGCTCGAGCGGGCAGATCGGCTGGCCACACGGGGAGCAGGGCAGGTCGATTCGCATCTCCACGACGGGATCGTGCATGGAGCGGCCGAGGCGGGGATCGGTCGGGCCGAGCAAAACCACCGTCGGCACGCCAAACGCCGCGGCAAGGTGCCGAGGACCGCTGTCGCTGGT
The DNA here is from genome assembly GCA_027622795.1 of Planctomycetota bacterium. GTDB lineage: Bacteria > Planctomycetota > Planctomycetia > Pirellulales > UBA1268 > CACORA01. Next base: position 674 of record JAQBZA010000498.1, read on the forward strand.
CACCATCGCAGCTGACCTCCGCACCAACGCCTTCGACAATCCCAGCGGCAATTGAGATTCATCATGCACCCCCTGAATCGCAGCATCGGCGGCCGTCCTGACGACATCTGCAGCATGGCCGCGATCTCCCGGCCCACAATGCACCAGAATGCGAGCGTGGCTGATACGGCCTGCGAGCCACTGCGCCAGCTTCGCCAGTCGATCAGTCCCCCATGCTCGTGACGTTCCGTTGGAACTGTTGTCATTTAAAATTACCAGTGGTCCATCCCGGCCGGGAAACAGCCTGGTCAAAACTCCATCCGCTGCGATTTCGTCATCCACCGTTGTCATCAGTTCAAGTCGAAGGGGTTCGGGTGGCACCCCAAGACGTTCTGCCAACCACACGGGATATGCCGCCGACGAGAAGGGCTCGATCCGTCCGCCTTTCCGCGGAGGCTGCACGGGATCGGTGAGCAGCCACTGCCGCCAATGCATTGCCATCCCAATTCTCCTTCGGGCCCCGCCCATGACAGACAGGGCGGCACTCGACAGTGAGTTGGGGACGATGATTGCAACATCGGGGCGGTCGGCCCGCAGTTGCCGGGCCACGGCTGCGAAGCGGATGGCGCTGTCGGTGCTGAAGCGGTCATAGCGGATCGTGTGATCGAACCAGTGAGTGCCAGCAAGCAGGTCGGTGGCCAGCGGCCGCATGACCCCCGTGATCCGCGCTTGGCCGGAAAAGTGCCGCCGCAGGCCACGAAGGAGCGGTGTTGCCATCACAATATCGCCCACCCAACGGGGCATGATCACAACGATATGCATGGCGGAAAACCTAGCAGACCGGCATCAAAACACCCACCGTCACTCCCCCCGCGGGCGAATCGGGATCGTGCTCCCTCGGGCCGCGATAACGCCTGCCCCGGCGGCCGCGGCAAGCGTGAGCAGGGCAGAAATGATCAACCAGTTCCAGGGCACGATGGCGCGACCGACGGCGAACAGTGGCAGCAACGACACCACCCCCATCACGGCTCCAAGCACAAGCCCCGCACCAACGAGAAGCAGTGTCTCCAGCATGATCAGCCGACGAACCCGCCCGATCGTGAACCCAATCGAACGCAACACGGCCAAGGCACCAAGTCGCTCGAACACGCCCTGCATCTGCACCGCTGCCACCCCCATCGTACCGAGAAGCAGGCCCAGGCTCCCGAGCATTTGGAATCCCGATAAAAACGTGTTTTGCACGGCATACAAACGTTGGAGTCGATCCACGGACGATTCCACCGACACCCCGACGTCTGCCCACGCGGCAGCAATCGCACGAGGCACGGCTGTCTGCGATCGAACTGAAACCGCTGAGGCATCGACGAGTGCCATTCCATAACCCGATTGTCGCGGCACGAGACGGATGAAGTTTTCTTCAGAAACGATCACCGCCCCCTGGAGAATGCCCGGCTCCAGCAGGCCGACAATACGCAGGGGCACCGGCGGAGCCCCATGGTCTGTTGGCATGATGAATTGCGTTCCAACACCACCCAGTTTGAGCGCCCACTGTGCCGTCGCCTGATCGAGAATGGCCGGAATCGGTCCATCGGCGGAAGCCTCAGGCTGCTCAAGGAGTGTCCATGGATTGATCACGCCAGCATGCAATGGCGCGTGTTCCACAAAGCGAAAGCCCCCACGGCGGATGAAATCCGGCCCCACACCCAAGACCATGGGCCGCAGCGTGGCGTACAAATTCGTACAACTTGCATCATCGCCACCGTTGGAACGAATCCGCTCGATGCCGCAGGCGGCCAGCACTTCCCGTTCCCCATCGGTGAGGCCGAGCGTGGCCGCAACGTCGGGATCACCCGGATCGATTCCATTTGCCTCTCCGAATGAGGCGATGTGGGTCCACCCTCCGGTTGGAGAGTCATGACTCTCCAACCGGTC
>JAQBZA010000499.1 GCA_027622795.1 Planctomycetota bacterium
TCGGGCAGGTCGGCAGGCACGCGGACCTGCGCCGGGTCAATGCCGGCCTTCCTCCCGCTGCCGGCCTCATACGGCCGATGCGGGTCACTCGCGCCGAGCCAAAAGCAAAATGGCGTGCCCGCAGGCCGCGCGGCAAGAAATTCACGAAACCCTTTTTTGACGGGCTCACCCGCCGGATGCCGTGAGCGGCCCAGCCGCTTCCAGTCGCCAGGCCCCCAGGCCTTCCGCCAGTGGCCCACGTGATAGCCGGTGTCCTCGAGCAGCAACGGGTAGACGGGATGCTCCGGAGCCAACGAACTCCAGAGGTTCGCCCCGGCCCCAAGACGCCAGTGCATCTGCCCGGTAAGAATTGAGTTGCGGGAGGGCGTGCAGGAGGGCGACGTGACGAAGGCATTCTCGAAGAGCACCCCTTCGCGGGCCACTCGGTCGAAGGCGGGTGTCTTGACCACGGGATCGCCGTAGGCCCCCGCGTGAGGCCAGCCCCAGTCATCGGCGATGCAAAACAGAATATTTGGCCGTGCTGGCGGCGTAGCCACGGCGACCTGAGTGGCCCCGAACACCATGCCCCCGACCAGACCGGCCGCACGGATGAGCCACGCGATCGACTGCATGCACGTGATCCGCATACGAAAAGCATCTCCCAGAAAAAGCTTCCCGATCTCGTTGTTCGCGACCGCGAAAGCGTACCATAGGCCGATACCCATCATCTCCCGAGGAGAAATCTGTGTCACGGTCACGCTGCCTGCTTCTTCTCGCCGTCGTGTCATATGCGGCCCCTGCAACCGGGCAGGCCGCCGACGCCGATCGCATCATTCACGGTGGGCCGATCGTCACCGTGAATCCGGCCCAGCCGACCGCCGAGGCCATGGCGATCACGGGCGGCACGATCGTGGCGGTGGGCACGAAGGCCGATGTCATGAAGCATGCCGGCCCGAACACCACTCTGACCGACCTCCGCGGCCGCACGCTCGTGCCCGGCTTCGTCGATGGCCACAGTCATTTCTTCTCAACCGTCAGCGTGCAGACCGACGCCCTGTGTGCCTCGCCTCCGGCCGGCCCCTGCCGCACCGTGGCCGATGTGATTGGCCAGCTCAAAAAAATTCAGACCGCACGAACGATTCCTGCCGGGGCCTTCATTCTTGGCTATGGCTACGATCCCGACCTGCTCGCGGAAAAGCGGCCCCCCACGAAGCAAGAGCTCGACGCGACCTTCCCAAACAACCCCGTCATGATCGTGCATGTATCGAGCCACGGGGCCATGCTCAACTCCAAAGCGCTCGCTCATTTTGGCATCTCGGCCGCCACGCCGACGCCGTCGGGCGGCGTGATTGGCCGCGAACCAGGCTCGCAGGAGCCCTCGGGGCTTCTCTTCGAGACGGCATTCCTGCCGATCTTCGCGAAGCTTCCGGGCCCATCGCCCGACGAGCAGTTAAAGCTGCTTGTCAGTGGCCAAGACTTCTACGCCCGCGCCGGCATCACGACGGCGCAGGAGGGGGCGACCATGAAGGAGCAGTACGATCTGCTCCGCGTCGCCGCCGACCGTGGGCTGCTCGAGATCGACATCGTCGCCCTCCCCTTCATCACCGATATCGATAAGATCTTCGCCGGGAAGCCGCCAACAACCGAGAAGGAATACCGGGGCCGGCTGCGGATCGGCGGCGTGAAAATCGTGATGGACGGCTCACCGCAAGGAAAGACCGCCTTCTTCACCACGCCCTACCTCACCGACGGGCCCGCTGGAGAAAAAAGCTGGCGGGGCGAATCATCTTTCCCGCAGCGGGTGCTCAACGACATGGTGAAAAAGGTCTACGACGGCGGCGCTCAACTGTTCGTGCACGTCAACGGCGATGCCGCGATCGACAACTTCCTCGAGGCCCATCGCGCCGCCTCTGGTGATGCCCCCGCTGGTGACCGCGGCACCGTCGGAGTCCATTCGCAGTTCATCCGCCGCGATCAACTCGAGAAGTATCGTGAGTGGAAGATCACACCGTCATTCTTCACGATTCACTGCTTTTATTTTGGTGACGTGCATCTGGCCAATCGCGGGGCGGCGCAGGCCGACTTCATAAGCCCGATGCGAACCGCCCGCGATCTCGGCCTCCGGCCCAGCAACCACACCGATTTCAATGTTGCCCCGCTCGACCAGCTCTTCACGATCCACACGGCCGTCAACCGCGTTTCACGATCGGGCCGCGTCATGGGCCCTGATGAGCGGGTCACGCCGCTGGAGGCGCTCGAGGCGGTCACGATCGACGGCGCGCGGCAATACCGCGAGGAGGATCGCAAAGGCTCGATCGAGGTGGGCAAACTGGCTGATCTGGTGATTCTTTCGGCCAATCCGTTGGCGGTGCCGCCTGACACGATCAAGGAGATCCGCGTCGAGGAGACGATCAAGGAGGGCCGCACGATCTGGCCTCAGGCCGAGAGCCGCTGAGTGCCGACGGTCTGCCACTTCTTGCTGGCAGGCCGCTACCGTTCCGGCGGGATCTCGCTGCCGTGCGGGTCGCTCGCCTGCCAGCCCAGGTCAGCCTCGATCTGGCGACGGAGGTCGGCTCCGAGATGGTGCTCCATCCACTCCGCCGG
>JAQBZA010000500.1 GCA_027622795.1 Planctomycetota bacterium
GGGAGCGGGGGAGTGGCTGGGTTGGTACGGCCGGAGGCTGGATGGTGGCGATGGCCGTGCTTGTTCGCGAGGGCATCGTGCCTTTTCAATTCTGGTATCCGGCGCTTTATTCTTCCGCACCATTGCCCGTGGCACTGCTGGCCACCGTGCCGCAGGTGGGAAGCTACACGGCGGTGCGGCTCCTGGTCGGCCACGCGGACGGTGTGGCCAGCGAACTGGTCACCCTCGCCCACCTCGCGCCCGTCACGGCCCTGTACGGAGCGGCGTTGGCGCTCGTGCAGCGCGACCTTCGGCGGCTCATCGGGTATCTCGCGTTCAGTCAGTCGGCGCTGGTATTGGCGGGGCTTGCCGGTGTGCTGCCGATGGAGTTGGCGGGAGGTCTCGCCCTCTGGATTGCCAGCGGGCTCTCACTGACCGGGATCGGCATCGTGGCCGCGGCACTCGAAGGCCGCGCGGGGCCGCTTCGGCTCGACCTGCCGCAGGGGCGGTTTTGGGATGCCCCGGCGCTGGCCGGGTTCTTCCTGCTCTTTGCCCTCGCCGGCCTCGGGCTCCCGGGCACACTCTCCTTCGTGGCCGATGACCTGATCGTTGCCGGCAGTCTTGCCGACCATCTGCACAGCGGCATTCTGGTGATCCTCGCCACGGTCTTTGCCGGCATTGCGGTGATTCGTGGCTGGTTCGGCATCTTTGGTGGCCCCACCACGGTCGATGCACCGCGCCACGGTATTCTTCCGCGGGAACGAATCGGCTGTGTGATTCTCCTGGCCACCATCGTCGGCTGTGGGATCGTCCCCGGGCCTCTGGTCAAAACGTTGGAGCAGGCATCGGCTGCGCTCTTGAAGCATCGTCATGATTCGTTTTCGGAATCGAGTACCTCCAGTTCGGGAGCCGATCATCCATGAACCATTCACAGCCCGTCGGCATGCCAGCCGATGACTCCAGCATTCCGCGTGGGAGTCCAGCCGGTTTTTTTCGCTACTTCCGCGACGACATCACGAGCGGTTTTTTTGTCTTCCTGATTGCGTTGCCGCTGTGCCTCGGGATCGCGCTGGCCAGTGGCTTCCCGCCCGTGGCCGGCGTCTTCACGGCGGTCGTGGGGGGGCTGCTCACGACGTTCATCAGCAACTCCGAACTCACGATCAAGGGGCCCGCCGCAGGGCTGATCGTCATCGTGTTCGGGGCGATGCAGTCCTTCGGGTTTACGGCTAGCGCCGATCCAGCCGCCGATTTCGCGGCCTACCGGATGACACTCGCCGTGGCCTGCGTGGCAGGGCTCGTGCAGGTGGGCTTCGCCGTGCTGCGGGTGGGCAAGTTCAGCGAGTTCTTACCGACGGCCGTTGTTCACGGCATGCTGGCCTCGATCGGCTGCATCATCATGCTCAAGCAGTTGCCGGTCGTCTTCGGCCAAAAGGCCAGCGGTGAGCCGCTGGAGATTCTTCGTGAACTGCCGGAGAAGGTCGCCCATCTCAACCCCGAGATTGCGGTCATTGGGCTGGTGAGTCTGGCGATCCTGTTCGGCTTCCCGCTGTTCAAGCCACGGCTGCGGCCAACGTGGCTCCAGCGGATTCCGGCTCAGTTGCTCGTGCTCGTGGTGGCTGTGCCCCTCGGGATCTGGTTCGGCCTGTCCCAGGAACACACCTACTCCTTTTTCGGCCATGAATACCAGGTCGGCGAGTCGTTTCTCGTCAATGTGCCGGGCAATCTGCTGGCTGCCATCACGACGCCTGATTTCGGTGCCTTCACTCAACCGGCAACACGGCTGACAGCCTGCTGGTGGGTGGTGCTCTTCGCGTTGGTTGGCAGCATTGAGTCGCTGTTGTCGGCCAAGGCGATCGATCTCGTCGATCCCTGGAAGCGAAAAAGCTCCATGGATCGCGACCTCCTGGCGGTCGGCGTCGCCAACGTGGCGGCCGGGGCGATTGGCGGCCTGCCGATGATCTCGGAGATTGTGCGAAGCAAGGCCAACATCGACAACGGTGCCCGAACGCGGTTCGCCGACTTCTGGCATGCGATTCTTCTGCTCGCGTTTGTCGCCCTCGTGCCGGGTCTGATCCACGAGATCCCGCTGGCAGCGTTGGCGGCGATGCTGGTCTATACCGGCTTCCGGCTCGCATCACCTCGAGAGTTCATCAACGTATTTGAGATCGGTGCCGAGCAGCTGGTGATTTTTGTGGCGACGATCATCGGTGTCCTGGCCACCGACCTGCTTGTGGGTGTCGGGATCGGTGTGGCGACGAAGTTTATCATCCACGTCATCAACGGCGTGCCTCCACGGGAGTTCTTCAAGCCCTTTCTTGACGTGACCGAGATCGACGAATCGACCGTCCGGATCGATGCGGCGGGGTCGGCCGTGTTCTCCAACTGGATTCCGTTTCGTCGGCAGATCGAGCAACTCGGTCTCGTGCAGCGAAACAACGTGATCGTGAATCTCGCCGACACACGGCTCGTGGACAGCAACGTGATGGAGAAACTCGAAGAACTGGAGGCCGAGTTTTCCCGGTCGGGCCTGCGGCTCGAGGTGGTGGGCCTCGACGAGCACCGGCCCTTCTCCAGCCATCCGCATGCGGCCCGCCGCCG
>JAQBZA010000501.1 GCA_027622795.1 Planctomycetota bacterium
GGGACGAGGCTTGGTTTCCAGACGCCTTTATCGGACCGCTCACCGAACTCCTCCGCGACCTCGAGGGAAGCGAACCGGCCCGCTGCACAGGCCATGACAATCTGCTGACCCTCGCTGTTGTTGAGGCAGCCTACCAGTCAGCCCGTGAACACCGGGCCGTATCACTCGCGGAGATCACCGGATGAAACTTGGACTGATTAATTCAGCGTTCGCGCAGGCTGGCAGGGAGACACGATTCGGTCTTGAAGCCACGAAGCGGCTCGGGTTTGACACTGTCGACATCTTCACCGACCCACTCGATATCGACGCCGTGGAGCGGAGGCTCGTGGTGGACACCTGCCGGGAGCTCGAACTCCCGATCGTGAGCCTCTGCTGCGTGGCACTTGGCCTGAGCGACTTCAATCCATCTGTGCGGCGTTTCCACCTCGATCGTTGCCGAGCTTTTCTCGATCTCGCTACCGAATTCGGCTGTTCGAATATGCTCCTTGTACTCGGTGAATACGTTTGGCAACGAGAGGTCATTTCACCCAACGAACAGTGGCAACTGGGGGTTGATGCGGTCCGTGATCTGGGCCACCACGCTGCCGCAACGGGAATGAGGATCGCCATCGAACTTGAGCCCTTTCGTCTTTCACTGATCAACTCAATCGAGACGATGATTGGGTTTCTTGATGACGTTGGGCTTCCCGATACCGTGCGGGCTAATTGCGATATTTCTCATCTTCACTTGGTTCATACGCCCCCCGCTGAGATTGCCCGACTTGCCGGCCGAATCGAGCACGTTCATCTCAGCGACTGCGACGGCAACGTGCATGGCGATCTTCCACCGGGGCGGGGCGTGACGCCGATTGCCGACTACTTGGCCGCAATCCGCGACGCAGGATATGACGGCACAGTAAGCCTTGAGCTCGAATACGCCCCTGATCCTGAGCACATCATCGAGTGGATTACCGAGGCCCGTGACGCAACCGCCGCGATCATGGCTGAACTCGGGTGCCGCGGCTGACGAACAGCGGAGTTCAGCCAAGCCGGAATGGCACGCTCAAGCCGTCATACGCAAACTCTACTCCCGGAGGCAGTTGGGCCGATACTGCCGCATGGTCAATATCGTGCGACATGTGCACGAAGAGTGTACGGCGCGCTCCCACCTGCGCGGCGACGGCCAACGCCTCATCGAGTGAGAAATGGGTGGGGTGCCGCGACGGCCGCAGACAGTCGAGAATCAGTGTGTCGAGCCCTTCAAGCAAAGGCCACGTCGTGGCCGGAATCTCATTGGTGTCGGTGCAATAGGCAAGGTCACCGAAGCGAAAACCGAGTACGTCGAAGGCACCATGTCGGAGCGGCAGCGGCACGACACCGACACCAAGCAGCCTGAACGGGGCCGACGTGATCCGCTCAAACGCCACTTTCGGAAGTCCTCCCCCCGGGATTGGCATTGTTTCAAAGGCATAATCGAAAGCTTTCCGAATACGACGCTCTACCCGCTCCTCGCAATAGACGGGGAGTGGCTTCCCGATGGCAAAACAAATTGGACGAATGTCGTCGAGACCGTAGAGATGATCGACATGGTCGTGCGTGTAAAGCACGGCGTCGACAACGCCGAGCCGCTCTCGAAGAAGTTGCGACCGCAGGTCGGGCGTCGTATCGACAAGGAGCGTACCCTCCGGCAATCCGAGAGCCACACTCGTGCGTGTCCGTCGATTTCGGGGATCACCGCTGGAGCAGACGGGGCATCCGCAGCCGATGACCGGCACACCGACGCTCGTGCCAGTCCCCAAAAAAAGCAGTTCGCCCGTGAGATTTCTCGGGGGCAGGGAGGAAAACGTCGGACGGGTTATCGACATGGCGAGGAGTGTAGCAGGGAAAATTTGCTGAAACCCTCAATGCAGCGAAATGCTCGCTCCACACCACACGCCTTGCCTGCCACCCCCTGCGGGGGTTACATTTCCAAAACTGACGGATCGTAGGGGTCGATCGCGTATCTCGCACATGTCAGATGTGTTGTGTTCGCTTTTGGTGCGAGCGACTTGCGAGCAGCGAAGTGTTTATGGTTGATCATGCCAAACCGGAGTGCTCGAGATATGAACACGGTTCGGGTTGGGGGGCTTTCGCAAAGGCGGCTGGCCAACGGCTTTACGCTTGTTGAACTGCTTGTGGTCATCGCGATCATCGGTGTTCTCATTGGCCTTCTGCTCCCTGCCGTCCAGGCGGCACGGGAATCGGCCCGCATGGCAAAGTGTGCCAACAATCTCAAGCAACTCGGCATTGGCTGCCATAGTCACCTTTCGGCAATCGGATACTTTCCGACAACCGGCTTGAGTTGGACTGCGTTCTCATACTCAGGCGGCAGACCGGTCGCTGGACACCGCCAGCAGGCCGGCTGGGGCTTTCAAATCATGCCCTACATCGAACTTGAGCCAGAATGGAGCGGCGGCGCAGCTCAGGATGACAACGGCAACGGCACCATCGAAGACTGGGAGCGGTTCAGCGTTGCTCGCGGAGCAGGCACCAACGCGTTTGCCTGCCCCACACGCCGCTCCACTGCCACGAAGACACTCAACGAATGGTATCCG
>JAQBZA010000502.1 GCA_027622795.1 Planctomycetota bacterium
TCTGGGTGTCTTCGATGGCCTATTTCCGTGGGGTGGCTGGGAGGGGCGGCGGAGCGTGGGGCGGGTTGGTGGTCGCGTCGTGCATGCGGATCCCTCGGGGCGGGGTCTCTGATGATACCTTGGGCGGCGGGATGAGATGTGTAGACTCGCGAAGCCTTCCATGCCTGTGAACCCCTCGTCTTTCCCGCCGGCCAGCCTTCAGCCTTGGATCATCCACGGGAGCGATTCCTGGATCGACCCTCCGGCCGCGTGTGGCGTGACAGTCGGCAACTTCGATGGCGTGCATCTCGGGCATGCCGAGATCATCCGGCGGCTGGTGGCGACGGCCCGGCAGCGGAGCATGCCGGCGGTGGCCCTCACATTTAATCCGCACCCGGCCGCGATCGTGCGGCCCGGGCAGGTGCCCCCGCCCCTCACGACGATGGCCCGCCGTGCCGAGCTGCTCCTCGCCCTTGGCCTCGATGCCGTGCTCGTGCAGCCGGCTGATGCAGCTCTGATGGCGCTCTCCGCCGAACAGTTTTTCAGTGACGTGCTCCAGCGGCGGCTTCGCGGCGCTGCCCTCGTCGAGGGTGCCGACTTCCGCTTTGGGGCGGCCCGGCAGGGCGACATCGCCCTGCTTCAGTCCCTCTGCAATGCCGCGAACGTATCGCTCGAGGTGGTGCCGCCGGTGATCGTGGGCGAGGCTGCCGTGTCGAGTTCACGGATTCGTGAGCTGGTGGCCACGGGCCGGGTGGACGAGGCGGCGGCGCTGGCCACCGCTCCCTACCGCCTCACCGGCACGGTGATCGAAGGGGCGAAGCGCGGCGGCCCGCTCGGCTTCCCGACCGCCAACCTCGGTGGCATCGCCACGCTCCTGCCTGCGCAGGGCGTTTATGCCGGATGGGCCACGGTCGACGGTGGCCGCGAGCGACATCCTGCGGCGATCCATATCGGGCCCAATGTGTCGTTTGGCGTGGACGCCGTCTCGGTGGAGGCGCACCTGATCGGTTTCCGTGGTGACCTCTACGGCCGCACGCTCCACGTTGACTTCCTCACGCGGCTGCGTGACACTCGCCGCTTCGCGTCGCTTGACGAACTTACGGCGCAGCTCACTGCCGACGTGGCCCGGGCTACCGAGATTGCCCGGCACGATTGATGCGGCACGGGTCGAAACTTCGACGAAAGGATATCGCGATGCGGTTGGACTGGGCTTCCCTGCTGGAGATTCTTCGTGGCAGCCAGCGTGTCTGCCTGACGAGCCACATTCGGCCCGACTGCGATGCCTTGGGCAGCGAACTCGGCATGGCGGGCATCCTCGCGGCCCTCGGGAAGGATGTGCGGGTCGTCAATGCCCAGGCCACGCCCGCCTCGCTTCGCTGGATCGATCCGGCCGGGAAGCTCGAGTCGCTCGCCGAGAAGGTGAAGCCGGCCGATCTGGCCGACCGCGATCTATTCATTGTCGTTGACACCAGCGCCTGGGCGCAGCTGGGCGACATGGGGGCCGTGCTGAAGGCCCATCGCGATCGCGTGGTCGTGATCGACCACCATGTGAGCGAAGACGACATCTGCGACCGGTGGTTCAAGGATACCGCCGCCGAGGCGACGGCCCGCATCGTCTACGAGATCGCGCAGCGGCTGCGGGTGCCGCTCACGCCCGAGATCGCCACGCCGATCTATGCCGGCCTCGTCACGGATACCGGCGGCTTCCGCTTTCCGTCGGTCTCCGGCGAGACGTTTCGGATTGCAGCCCGACTCGTCGATGCCGGGGCCAGCCCGCCGATGATCTACTGCGAGTTGATGGAGCAGGATTCGCTCGCCCGGCTTCATCTTGTGGGCCACACGCTCTCTGGCGCCACGACCTCGCACGACGGCGCCGTGATCACCTCGACCGTGCGGCAGGCCGACATCAAGGCGGTCGGTGCGGTGCCGAGCGACACTGAAGATCTGATCAACCTCACGCTGGCTGTGAAGGGCACCCAGGTGGCGGCAATCCTGATCGAGCAGCCCGACGGCCGGACGAAGGTGAGCTTTCGCAGCCGCAGCCACGTGGACTGCAGCGCCCTGGCCGGCAGGTTCGGCGGCGGCGGCCACAAGGCGGCGGCCGGCGCGATCATCGAGGGCTCCTTCGATGACGTCTACCAGCGGGTAGCGGCGGCCGTGGACGAGGCCTGGCGAAACCAATAAATTCATCGGTTCACCACGGAGGCTCAGCGATGGCCGACGAGCGGCGCGGATTTCTCACCAAACTCCTGGCGATGGTCTGCGGCGGAGTGGCTGTGGTGCCCCCGGTGGCAGCCGGCCTGTGGGCCTTTCTCGATCCGCTCTCGCGGCGGAGCTCCGCGGCCAAATTTCTGCCCGTCACCGAACTCTCCGCTCTGCCGGACGACGGCATTCCTCGGCAGTTTGCCGTGATCTCCGACCGCGTCGATGCCTGGACCGGCTTCGCCGCCGAGCCGATTGGCGCTGTCTATCTCCGGCGTGAAAAGGGCTCTGATACGGTGGAGGCCCTGTCGGCCACCTGCCCCCATGCCGGCTGCTTCGTGGAGATGGCCGATGCCAACCGCTGCTTCCGCTGCCCCTGCCACAACAG
>JAQBZA010000503.1 GCA_027622795.1 Planctomycetota bacterium
ACAGGCCGGAGCCCCGCAGGGGGCACAGGCCGGCGGCCCACAGGGAGCCATCTGCGGCTGCTGCCGTCGATTCAGGCAGCCGCCTCCTTGAAACTCCATGAACGACGGCCGTCGGCAATTGTTGTTGCCGAAGCAGCTGCTGCAGCCGGGAGCGGCGACAAGGCTGCTGACCGCTAGTGCGAGCAAAACCGTGCGTGACATTTTCTCTACTCCACCGGGGGCAGGGCGGGGAGCGTCCTGCCATGGACTCGTCATGCGTCGTCCGTGACAACGCTGGAAAAACCTACCTCACGATTTCGTGCTGAGTCGGCCGAAAAAATTTTCTGTGGGCCGCAGTGCAGCGTCTCAGCCCACAAGCGGCCGGTTGTAAGAGCGATGACGATCGCACCTTTAAATCGGCGCTCCGCACGGAAGGCTGTCGAGGCATGTGCCCTGAGCCTGCGGAAAACGGTGCTAGAGTTGAGAAAACTTTGCCTCTGGCAAGGCAAAGGAGGTTGTCATTTCAAGGCCACGAGCGTCATGCCGACAGGGCAACACCTTCATCAGGATGGACAGACGGGACCAATCATGAAGGCTGCCCGACTGTTCATCGGATTCGCCGCAGCCGCGTCGATTGCGTTGGCGTTGGCCGGGCCGCGGTCGGCCCGCGGTGATGACGGTGATACTCGCCTCTTTGCTGCTCTCCCAAACGCTGAGGATCGTGTCGTTCGCGCGCTCGATCCCGTGCCGCACCTGAGTGCCTGTGGATGCGCCGATCCGGATGTCTGGGTGGTGAGCACTCGCTGCCTGCCGCCCACCTGTCGCGTGCCGGTAGCGCCAAACCTCCACGTCCAGAGGTTTATCGAGCACCATCGATGCGAACAGGGTCGTGGCAGCGGGCAGTGGTTGCGATCCGACTTGGCATCGCTCCTCGGGCCCGACGAGCATGGACTGATCAAGCCACTCGTAATCTTCATTCACGGCAACCGGTATCAGCACGCTGAAGCGGCCCAGCAGGGCCTGCTGCTAGCCCGTCACTGTGCTGCCGCCTGCCCAGCGGCCAGCCCGGTTCGCACGGTCATTTTCTCGTGGCCCAGCGAGAGGGATGGTGTGCTCCTCCAAGACGGCCGCGCCAAGTACGACCGCACCTACACCGAAGGCCGCTACCTGGCCTCGCTCTTGGGACAGATCGATCCCTGCCGTCCGGTCGGTATCATCGGCTACAGTTTCGGCGCCCTGATCACGGCGGAGGCTCTGGAGGATCTGGTGGCTGCCGAGGAGGCTGGCCGCACTGACCTGCAGCCTTGGCGACACCGGCCCGCCCAGACGAATCTCATGCTGATCGCGCCGGCTGTCCGCTGCGATGCGTTTTCGCCGCGTGGTCCGTATCACCACACGCTCGACTGCGTTGACCGCGTATCGCTGATCATCAACCCTCGCGACAAGGCGCTCGAGTTTTTCCCGCTCCTCGACCGGCATGTGAGCATCGAGGCACTTGGCCATACCGGCATGCCAAGGCGGTGGATGCCGGCCCATGTCGAGTATTCGGCAGTGAATGCAGAGAACATTATTGGCAAAAGGCACGGCCTGTTGCTCTATCTGGCCTCGCCGACGCTCAGCACGCGTCTCTGCTCCGGCGCCACTGCCGGCCTCTAAGACAGGCGCGCCTCCGCCATCATCCGGGCCACGTCCGCCATCCGATACCGGGCCCGCCATCCCAGCCGCTCGGCGGCCCGCGATGGATCGGCCCGCCCGACAGCAATTTCGCTCGGCCGCATCAGCTTTGGGTCTTGCACCACATGTTCCTTCCAGTCGAGGCCCACAGCAGCAAACGCCTCGGCCACGAAATCCTGCAGGCTGCTCGTGTGGCCGGTCGCGATCACAAAATCTTCCGGCTCGTCGAGCTGCAGCATGGCGTGCATGGCCACCACGTATTCCGGCGCCCAGCCCCAGTCGCGTTGCACGGTGAGGTCGCCGAGCGTGAGCGTCTGCTGCTCGCCGGCGGCGATCCGGCAGGCACCGGCCACGATCTTCTGCGTCACAAACCGTTCAGGCCGGAGCGGGCTTTCGTGATTGAAGAGGATGCCAGTGCAGGCGTGCACGCCGTAGGCCTCGCGGTATTGGGCAATCTGCCAAAACGACGTCGCCTTCGCGATGCCGTAGGGGCTGCGGGGGTGGAGCACGGTCTCTTCGGTCGCCGGCTGGCCGTGCGTGTTGCCAAACATCTCGGAGCTGCCGGCGTTATAGAGCCGCGGGCGGCCGCCGAGCATACGCACAGCTTCGAGCATATTCACCGTCGCGATGATGATGCTCTCATATGTTTCCACGGGCTGGTCGAAGGACAGGGCGACCGATGACTGGCCGGCAAGGTTGTAGATCTCGTTGGGCTCGTGCCGAGACACGATCTGAAACGTCGAGCGAAAATCGACGAGCGACATCGATTCCACGCCCACGCGATCCCGAATCCCGAGCCGCTCGAGCCCCTCGAACCGGTTGGCATGGGCATCGCGGCTGGTGCCGACCACGCGATAGCCGAGGTTGAGCAGGTGGGCGGCGAGATAGGGGCCATCCTGCCCGCCGATCCCGCCG
>JAQBZA010000504.1 GCA_027622795.1 Planctomycetota bacterium
GTGCTCTTCAACTCGATCCTGCCGGAAGGGATGCTCTTTTACAACCTGCCGATGCGGTCGAGCGAACTGGCCCGCGTCATCTCCGACTGCTATCAGACGCTGGGCCGGCGGAAGACGATCGATCTGCTCGACGACATGAACCGTGTCGGCTTCAGCTGGAGCACGAAGAGCGGCCTCTCCTTCGCCACCGACGACCTGATCACGCCGGAGACGAAGGTCAAGATCATCGGCGACGCCGAGAAAAACGTCCTCAAGATCATGAAGCTCTACCAGCGGGGCGTGATCACCGATGGTGAGCGATACAACCAGGTGCTCGACGCCTGGACGCACGCCCGTGAGCAGATCACGAAGGAAATGATGGCGGAGCTCGAGCAGGACACCGACGCCAAACCAAACCGGCGCGGCGGTTACGTCAACCCGATCCATCTGATGGCGCACTCAGGTGCCCGTGGTGGCGTCGAGCAGATCCGCCAGTTGGCTGGTATGCGCGGCCTGATGGCGAAGCCGTCGGGCAAGATCATCGAGACTCCGATCAAGGCCAACTTCCGCGAGGGCCTGACCGTGCTCGAGTATTTCAGCTCGACCCACGGTGCCCGCAAGGGCCTGGCCGATACGGCCCTCAAGACGGCCGACTCGGGCTACCTCACCCGGAAGCTGGCCGACGTGGCCCAAAACGTGGTGGTGACGATGCACGACTGCGGCACCACTCAGGGCATCACGAAGGGCGTGATGTATCGCGGCGAGAAGGTCGAGGTGAGCCTCGCCGACAGCATCCGCGGCCGCGTCAGCCTCTCCGATATCCGTAACTCGAAGACCGACGAGATCGTCGTTCGTGAAAATGAGCTGATCACCGTGCCGATCGCCAAACAGATTGAGGCTCTAGGCCTGGAAAAGATCCAGGTTCGTAGCGGCCTCACGTGTGAAGCGCCGCTCGGCGTCTGCCGACTCTGCTACGGCATGGATCTCTCCACCGGGTCACTGGTGGAGGAAGGCATGGCGGTGGGGATCATTGCCGCTCAGAGCATCGGCGAGCCCGGCACCCAGTTGACGATGCGGACCTTCCACATCGGCGGCGTGGGCCAGCGGGCCATCGAAGAAAACGAGAGCCGCGCCAAGAAGTCGGGCACCGTTCGCTTCACCCGGCTCCGCACCGTGACGAGCGAGGAAGGGGAGGAGATCGTGCTCGCCCGCAATGGCGAGATCGCGATCGTCGACGACAAGGGCAACGAACTCGAGAAGTTCGACATCCCTGCCGGTGCCATTCTCAAGGTCAAGGAAAATGACGAGGTAAAGCCGGGCACCGTGCTCGTGCAGTGGGATCCCCACTCGATCCCGATTCTCTCGGAAGTGGCCGGTCGTGTCCGCTACGAGGAGGTGATTGAGGGTGAGACGGTGCGCCTCGAGAAGGATCCCAGCGGCCACATGCGCCGCATGATCATGGAGCACAAGGGTGTCTATCACCCGCAGGTCGTGCTCGAAGACGAGTCGGGCAAGATCCTCGAGTTTTATTACCTCCCTGAGAAGGCCTACATCGAGGTGGTCGAGGGCGAGGTCGTGAAGGCCGGCCACGTGCTGGCCAAGACACCGCGTGAGGCGGCGGGCACGCAGGACATCACCGGTGGCCTGCCCCGCGTGACGGAGATCTTCGAGGCCCGCAAGCCGAAGGATCCGGCGATCATGGCCGAGATCGACGGCAAGGTGGAACTGCTCGGTGAGAAGCGGCGCGGCAAGCGGACGATCATCGTCAAGAACGAGAGCGGCATGGAGCGGGAGCACCTGATCACCCATGGCAAGCACCTGCGGGTGCATGCCGGTGACATCGTGCGGGCCGGCGAAGCGCTCGTTGACGGCCCGCTCGTACCCCACGACATCCTGCGAATCTCAGGTGAGGAAGAGGTACAGAAGTACCTCGTTCGTGAGATTCAAAACGTCTACCGCAGCCAGCGGGTGGAAATCGACGACAAGCACATCGAGATCATCGTGTCGCAGATGCTGCGGAAGGTGAAGATCGAGACCGTCGGCGACACCGACCTGCTGCCCGGCAGCGTGCTCGACAAGTTCGAGTTCCGCAAGGCCAACGAGCGGATCGCCACCTCCCTGAAGATCACCGACAAGGGAGACAGCGAGTTTGCCGAAGGGAGCATCGTGCCGAAAGACACGCTCGCTGAGACCAACGCCACGATCGAGGCGCTCGGCGGCACGCCGGCAAAGGGCTCGAAGCCCAAGCCGGCCACGGCCAGCACCCAGTTACTTGGGATCACCAAGGCGAGCGTGCAGAGTTCGAGCTTCATTTCGGCGGCCAGTTTCCAGGAAACGACCAAGGTGCTCACCGAGGCGGCGCTCGCCGGCAAGGTCGACAACCTCGTCGGCTTGAAGGAAAACGTGATCCTCGGCCACCTCATCCCGGCCGGAACGGGCTTCAACACGTTCCAGTCGGCCGAGGTCCGTGTCCGGCCCGAGGCCCTCGAATCGCTGCGGCTCGATGGTCGCAACGAACTGACCCGCTCCTTCCCGCTCTTGGAGGCCCCCGCCCCTGGCGAAGCGGAGG
>JAQBZA010000505.1 GCA_027622795.1 Planctomycetota bacterium
GTGCTGCGAGCCAGCCACTTCAAGAACGGGCCGGAGGCGGGGCCGCTGCGGCTGAGCCTCTCCCTGCTCGACAACGTCGTGAAGACCAAGCGGGCGATCCTGTCTGCCGATGCCGCCAGCGACAGCCGCTTTGACAGCAGTCACAGCATCGTCGACTGTCAGATCCGGTCAGTGATGTGCGTGCCGGTGATCCGCAGCGACGGCAAGGTGCTCGGCGTGGTACATGTCGACTCGCTGGATCCGCGGAGCCGGTTTGAGCAGGGTGATCTCGAGGTGCTTGCCGGGGTCGCCGGCGATGCCGCTCAGGTGATCGCGCGAGCTGTCGCGCACGATGAGCGGATCGGTCAGGAACAGCTCAAGCGGGATCTGGAATTGGCCCATCGGGTGCAGCAAGGGCTGCTGCCCACGAAGCCGCCAATGATCCCCGGCTACGAGGTGTTCGACTTCTATGAACCTGCCCAGCAGGTGGGGGGCGACTTTTTCGCCTATGTGCCGCTGGCCGCCGGCGCGATCGCCACCGTGATGGCCGACGTCTGCGGCAAAGGGGTTTCGGCGGCCTTGATGATGGCCAGTCTGGCGGGCGATGTGCGGTATTGCCTGGCCAGTGAGCCCGATGCAGCCGTGGCGGTTGCCCGGATCAACGATGCCTTTCTCCGCAGCGGCTGGGATGACCGGTTTGCGACGCTGATCGCGGCCGTGCTGGAGCCTGATTCGGGCCGGGTGACGCTCGTCAATGCTGGCCACTTGCCGGCCCTCATTCGTGATCCGGAGGGGCGGGTTCGGGAAGTCGGTGTCGAGGAGTCCGGGCTCCCGCTCGGCGTGGATTCACACGCTCGGTATTTCAGTTGCACCGATACATTGCAGCCGGGCGAAGCGCTGATTCTGGTCACTGATGGCATCACGGAGGCCATGGATCATGAGCATCACTGCTACGGCACCGAACGGCTTGTGCGGGTGCTGGAAGGCGAGGCACTCACGGCCGAAGACCTGGGGCAACGCATTGTCGCGGATGTCGATCGGCATGCCGCTGGACAGTTGCGGAGCGACGATATCTGCCTGATCTGCCTCCGTCGCCGATCGGCGGGTGAGCCCGTCGAGTCTTCGTAATCGGAAAGGCGGCCCGGGCGGAAGAGTTCGCCCAGAGGCCCAAAACCGACGCGCGTCGACCGGCCGTGTACTCCTCCGCCGCGGTGGTCGATATCCCACTCTGGAGCCGGCCAGGCCGCCACCGGACGTGGCGGGCAGATGGCGGCTGACGACGTGGGGAGCCAACGATGAGTTTCTTCGACTGGTTGCGAGAGGGTGTGCGGCAGGCGGTGGTGTTGGGGCTGGCCGATGCTGTCGAGGATGTGGGTACGCGAAACCGGGGTGAGGACCTCGGCCCGGCTCTCGCCCAGTCGCTACGGGATCGGCTCACCGAGTCGAAGGGGACAGCCGTGCTCGAATCGCCTGTGGCCGTGGAGGCCAAGCCGAAGAGCCGCCGCCGGCTCGGTCGCTCGCTCGATGTCACCGTCGAATCGATACGCAAGGCTGCCTGAGGCTTTGCGAGCTAACTCGCGGTCGGCAGGTCGATCTTGGGGACGTCGACGAAGTGCGTGATGCCGTTGTGCTCGTCGAGGGGGTCGGGGGCAAACGTGATATCGGGCAGAGAAACGATTGCCCGGCGGAGTTCCCGCTCCCAGCTGGAGCGGATTTCGCTGAGTTCGGCGTCGGGCATGCCAAACCGTCGGTAGCGACGGACGCGGAGATCGTCGTTGGCGTACACGAGCAGGTCGATCGGCGGGCCGACGGCCACGTTCGACCGCATCGTTGAATCGATCGAGATCACGGCATATTTGACCGCCTGCTCCAGCGTCGTCTCAGCGTAGCGAATGCCTCGGTCGAGGATCGGACGGCCGTATTTGCTTTCGCCGATCTGAAGAAACGGTGACGACCGGGTGGCCCGCAGTGGATTGCCCTGCGCATAGATCATGTAGACCTGCGGGGCTTCGTCGGCGATCTGGCCGCCCAACAAAAAGTTGACCGAAAACGAGATGCCGTCGCGTTCCATAAACGGCCGATCGAGGGCGGTTACTTCGCGGACATGGCGGCCTACGCAGCGGGCCGCCTCGTAAAACGTCGCCGCCGTCACGAGACCCGCCCCACTGCGAAATTCCTGCTCGATGCGGGTGATGATCGACTGGGTGAGTGACAGGCTGCCGCTGGAGAGGAGCGTAAACATCCGCTCCCCGGGGATCACGAAGTTGTGCATCTTGCAGCAGATGTCGACTTGATCGATACCGGCGTTTGTCCGCGAGTCGGACGCCATCACCAAGCCCTGCTTGGTGCGAATCCCGAGACAATAGGTCATGAATTTTTCCTCGGGAGGCCCCTAGAACCGGAACGGTATTTGCTGCACATTACCATTCAGCCCGAAAGGTAGCGAACCCGTCCGACGCGTCGAAGGAAAACCCACCGCGACCGACAGCGGAATTTCTACTGGTGCTCGGAGTAAAGGCACACGCAGCCCGTTTCACGAGCAGAACTGATAGACGATGACCCCCT
>JAQBZA010000506.1 GCA_027622795.1 Planctomycetota bacterium
ACTGCCGACAGTGTGGCCCAATGGTTCGAGCAGCACCGGCTCTTCGACCGCTGCATCGGGGAGCGATGGCGGGGGCAGTTCTTCCAACGGGGGCACACCGGCGACCGCGACGGCGCACCACAACCACGCGATCAGGATGGGTCCTCCACCCCGATCGAGACGGCCTGCATGGCATCGTGATTGGCCGCGGCCAAACCGCATGAACCCCCCTCAATCCTGCTGTGAAAATGCACCCAATCCGCGCATGGCCCGGCTCAGGGGCGGCAAAAGTCTCGTCGCCCGTCGAGGATACGCCCAATGCTCCTCGAGCGTTCGCCGACCCCCTCGCCTCCGTTTCCGGGTTCCAAGAACACCTTTTTAGGTTCTTAAGGTGCACTCTCGCCGTCATCTTCGACGTGCGATTGCACGCGTCGTGACGGTCGCACGTGTTCTGCGCGTCAGGTGAAATGCGGGCTGCAGGAAAGTCACGCGGCTGCGGGGGCTGAAGCGATCTGGGAATAAAGGTCAATCTTTAGCGATTTCACTGAAAATTCCGGCAATCTAATAATCGCGGCGAGTACCGGGGGTCGATCCTCCCATCAGCTGATAAACCTTGCCGGTCGCAACGATTAAGGCGACCGGCAAGGATGTGCCGCCTGGAGCGATTGGCTCTCCACCATGATCACCACCTCACGGCGTATTCACCGACTCTCAACAGCCATGATCTGGCTCACGAGTCTGGCCGTGTTCGCGCCCGTCGCCTTCGTCCGCGGTGACCAGCCGGCGGGCGGCCCCAGCTCGGCCCTGGAACCAGAAGGGCGGTTGATCGCCGGCGTGGCGACTGATGCCTTTGCCCCGATCGAGCTGGCTCGCTTCCAGACTGCCGCGCAGCCCACCGAGGCGGAGGAACTGAAACAGGGCGAATCCCAGCTCACCGACGACGCGCTCACGGAGGAGGCCGGCCCGGAGGCACCCGAGGGCCGCGAACTGGAGCCAGAGGGTGTCGTTGAAGCACCGGAAACCGAGGCCGAAGAGCTGGCTCCCGGTGAATCGCAGCTCACCGACGAAGGGCTCACCGTCGGGGCCGACGTGTCGCTCAAGCCGGAGTGGAACAACGGCCTCGAGTTTTACTCCTCAAACCGCGAGTTTCGCGTGCATGTTGGTGGCCGGGCGCAGTTCGACACCACCGCCTTCACGGCGGGTACAGGCGCGAATCTGCCCCCAGCCGACGGCGGCCTCAATCCACCGCTGGCTGGCGCCACCAACTTCCGCCGCGGCCGGTTTCGGATCGATGGCCAGATGTATGAAAACATCGAGTGGATCAGCGAGTTTGATCTTGTGAACCAGCTGCAGATTTCCCAGTTGGCCGACCCGACGCTCGAAAATGCCGACGGCCCCTACCCTGCCCCGACGGAGGTCTGGCTGGCGATCACGAAGCTCCCCCTGCTGGGCAACGTGGTGATCGGCAACCAAAACACGCTCACCGGCCTGGAGCACATCACGAGCGACCGATTCGTGAACTTCATGGAGCGGTCGTTTCTCGCCGACGCCTTCACGATGCCATTCAACAACGCCTATGCCCCCGGCATCATGGTGTTTCGCAACTTCGGCGACAACGACAGGGCCCGATTTGCGATGGGAGCCTTCAAGGACGACTTCAACATCTTCGGCTTCGCCAACACGGCCGCAGCCAACTCGCTGCAGATGCGGGCCACGGGTCTGGTGGTCGATGAGCCGGAGAACAACCGCTGGACCCACCTCGGCCTGTGTGCCGTCTACCAGCAGACGCCCAAGCCACAGATCTCCGGCACGCCCGGCACCGGGAATTTTCAGGAAGGGAGCATCCGCTACCGCGTCCGCGGCAACATCCGCAACGGCCCGCCCGGCCCGCTCAACTCGATCTATGCCGACACCGGCCTCCTCGGTGCCGATTACCAGACGCTTGTTACGGCGGAATACGCCTCCAACTGGGGCCCGCTGCAGGTACAGGCCGAATGGACGATGACCCTGCTGCCCAAGGCCCGCTCGGCCCTCAATCCCTCGGCCAACACGGGGCAGCAGCCGCTCAATACCGTCGTCGACAACCTCTTCTACCAGGGCGCCTACTGCGAGGTGATGTATGCCCTCACCGGCGAGGGCCGCAGCTACAACCGCAAGCAGGCGGTGCTCGACCGGTTCGTGCCACGCAACAACTTCTTCCGCGTCACCACGAAGGATGGCGTCCGCACGAGCGAGGGGGCCTGGCAGATCGGGGCCCGCTACGACTGGGTCTGCCTCAACGACAAAGGGATCAACGGCGGCGTGCTCAACGGTATCACGCTCGGCCTCAACTGGTTTTTGAATCCGAATGTCCGCATGGCCTTCAACTACGACTTCACCTACCGCGACTTCACCAACGCCTTGGCCGACAATGGCTCCGGGGGCATCAACGGCTTCGGCTCCCGGATGTTCTTCGACTTCTAGACCCGATTCACTGAGATGGAGAGACCAATGCCCTTCCCCAACCGCCCCCCGCAATCATGCACGCCCCTGCTGGTCGTGGTGGCGGCTGCCTGCCTGGTTC
>JAQBZA010000507.1 GCA_027622795.1 Planctomycetota bacterium
CCGCCGGCCTCTTTGGGGCAACCGAAAGGGCTGTGGCCGGCGACACCTCGTTCATGAACAACGTGCCCGATCCGCTGCTTGCCGAGGATGCGCTGCCGGAGTTCACCTTCGCGCTGGAAAAGTCACAGGGCCGCGTGCAGGGAGGCAGCTACGGCAAGGAGGCGACGGTCAAGCAGCTGCCGATCTCGAAGGGCATCGCTGGCGTGTCGATGCGGCTCGAGCCGGGAGTGATGCGAGAACTGCATTGGCATGCCA
This sequence comes from Planctomycetota bacterium, assembly GCA_027622795.1. Lineage (GTDB taxonomy): Bacteria > Planctomycetota > Planctomycetia > Pirellulales > UBA1268 > CACORA01. The sequence goes on from JAQBZA010000507.1 coordinate 256, forward strand.
CGGCGGCCGAATGGGCCTATGTGGTGACCGGCCGCGTGCGGACCACCGTGGTCGATCCGCAAGGCCGCACCGGCATCGACGACTTCGGACCGGGTGATATCTGGTATTTTCCCCGTGGCCATGGCCACATGCTGCAATGCCTCGGCAACGAACCCTGCCACTTCATCCTCGTGTTCGACAATGGCTACTTCTCCGAGTTTGGCACGTTCAGCCTGACCGATTGGCTCGGCCACGTACCCCCGGCACTCTTGGCGAAAAATCTGGGCGTGCCCGTCACAACGTTCGCTGGCTTCCCCAAGGAGGAGGTCTACTTCGCCAAGGGGCCGGTGCCGCCCGAGCCGGCGGCCGCACCGCTGGCCGGCATCAATCCTCCCCCCCTGCCCCATAAGCATTCGCTTCATTCGCAGGAGCCACTCGAGACCTTCAAGGGCGGCCGCGAGTGGCGGGCCGAGGCCAAGGATTTTCCGATCTCGTCCACGATGACAGGCGTGATCCTGGAGATGGATCCCGGTGCGCTCCGCGAGCTGCATTGGCATCCGAATGCCGATGAGTGGCAATACCTGCTTGCCGGCACGATTCGCGGCACGCTCTTCGGCTCCCGCGGACGCTACCGCGAGGCAACGCTCAACGTCGGCGACGTCGGCTACATTCCGCAGGGCTATGGCCACTCACTCGAAAATGTCGGTCCGGAGCCGGCCCGGATCCTGATCGTCTTCAACTCAGGCGTCTACGAGACCGTAGACGTCTCGCAGTGGATCGCCGGGCAGCCCGCCGACGTGTTGGCCGTAAACTTCGGCAAGCCGGCCGCCACCTTCGACGCCTTCCCAAAGCGGGATGTCTTCATCACTGGAGAGTAGGGACGGGAGTAAATTTTCCTTTCGGTATCCGCGTCGCGTAGGATGCTAAGAGCGGTCAGGACGGCCGCATACGCTTCCCCGTTGCTGGATGCACCGGGGGTGTTTCGGGCACTACGCCGGACTTCTCGTACCGGCAAACCCATGCTCAACCGCAGCGCGGTGGTGATCGGCCATGAGCCCGCATTTTACGGCTGGCTCAAGACAACCGGCAAAAGCGGCGACGACATCGAGACGCTCCGCCAGGCGTCCGACAGAATGGTCTACCTGATCCCCGCCTGCCACTTTTCTGAGGAGATCGACGAGGTGGTCGAGGATCTCTTCCAGGAAATCTTCGTGCGGGAACTCCGCGCCTGGCAGCCGAATGAGAGCCACTGGCCCGACACGGCCGATTTCGCGTTGTTCACGCGGTGGTTTACGGTCGACGGCGTGCAAGCCGTGGATGACGTGGGCCGGAGTACGATCGAGGAGGAGGGTGACTGAGAAACTAACTCAAATGCTTGATATGACTGGTCTTATAAAAACGTGTCTTTGCCGAGATAACGATCATACGTTGGCTCAGAGCGGTCTTACTCCAGATTCTGGGACTCGGTTTCTTCAGCGACGGCCGCCGGCGCGGTAGCAACCCGAGCTGCTTGTGCCGCCGTAACTTTCTCGGCGGCGGCGGCGGCGGCAATGGCGACGGCGGCCGCCTTCTCGGCAGCAACTGTCTTCTCGCTAGCGGCTTTCATCGCGACAGCCTGCTCATCCTGCAGCCGCTTCGAAATCGCGGCCACCCGTTCCTCAAGTCCGGCCCGCATCTTCGCCACCTCACCCTCCACTTTCTGCTCCGTCGCCGCAACCACCTTGTCGAGCTCAGCCACCGTTCGCTGTTTGATTTTTTCGAGTTCAGTGGCGGTCTTTTGGTGAATGTCCTGGCTCATGGCGTCGGCTTTTGCGACTGCCTTCTTCGATTCGGCCACCGCGGCTGAGGCTGCTCGTTCACTTGCTGCGGCAAGTTCGATATCGATCTTCTTTTGCAAGTCCTGGAACTGTGATTCGAATCGGGTTCGCAGTGCCCGCGACTCGTCTGCAAAGGCCTGATTCAGCGACTGTACCTCGTCACCAAACTTTTCATTGAGCTCCTGTGAGCCAGCCTCGAGTTTTTCCCGAAGCGTTTCGGCTTCAAACTCAAACTGCTGATCGAGCGACCCTTGGAGTTCCTGTTTTGCCAAATCGACACGGGAGTGGACTCGCCGAGAAACATCACGTGACAGTTGAGAATAGAGTTCTGCCTTGCGCTTCTCCCAAACACGACCAAAGGGCCAAGCTGAAGCCACATCGGCCATGGATAGGGCCCCGATCATCATCAGCAGAATGTAGAGCAGCGCACGCATTGTCCCCTCCTCTTGTGGTCCCTCACGAGAACCCTTTGAGAACCATTCGGCC
>JAQBZA010000508.1 GCA_027622795.1 Planctomycetota bacterium
CGGCCCGCTCAATCGCCCGGCGGACGAAGAGTGGGGCGGTGATCTGGGCCTCCGAAAGCAGGATGTAGTCGTCGGAGACAGCATGGATGCGGCGGGCCAAGTCGGGATCGAAGCATCGCAGCACCAGCCGCAGCGGACGATCCGCCCGCCGCAACTCCACGGTGTCTTGGGCCGCGAGCCCCACTTCCAGGTTGAGCGCGTCGTTGGACGTACAGGCCACAAGCGCCCGAGCGCGATCGATGCCCGCCCGCACGAGCACGACTGCCCGGGTGGCATCGCCACTGATCACCGGACAGCGGAGGTGCAGCTCGCGGTGCTGGTCGTCGCAGCCCCCCGGATCGACCGCCACCACCGGGATGCCTCGCCGCTGCAGGTCGCGAGCCACCGCCACGCCCACCTGGCCGAGCCCGCAGACCACCACATGCCCCCGCAGCCGTCGGGCGAAAAACTCATTGCGGAGCTGCAGGGCCGTGCCCGACACGATGAAGTTGGTCAGCAGTGAGGCAATGATCGCCACCAGTACGATCCCGCTGAACATCAGCAGAATGCCGAAGAGCTTCACCCAGGGCGGCGCATCCCGCAGGTGGAAGTCGCCAAAGCCAACGGTGGTGACCACCGACGTCGTGAAATAGGCCGAATCGATCCAGCCGAGGCTCAGGGTCTGCCGAAAGATCACGATCGCCGAAAGGTAGAGCACCAACAGGATCAGTGGAATCAGAAGAAAGTCGGTGCGGAGCGGCCTGCGGGGCATGTCGATGGGCCCGAGGCCCCGCCCTCGCACGTTGGCATCGGCAGTTGCCTCCATGGCCGCCTCCACGAAGGCAGCGGCTGCCAGGTCGGCCGGTGCCAGTGCCGCTGCGACACCGAAGTCCATCTCCAGCCGCCTGGCAAAACGTGGGTTGGAATGCCGCATCACCACGGGAATCCCACCGGCCTCACCACGAATCTCCAGGGCTGCTTCGAGATTATCGACATCGTTTGACGAGGTGAGCAGCACCGCCGCGGCTGTCGGCACCCCGGCGTCTCGGCGGACCGACGCATGGCAGAAGTCGCCCTCGACCCAGCGAATCCCCACCGCCTTCGCCCGGTCGATGCGATCGGGCGACGTGTGCGAATCAGAGATGACGGTGACCTGACGGCCGGTTTCTCGCAGCGTCTCAACCACGTTGAGGCCAAACCGTCCCAGGCCACACACGACAAAGTGGTGCATGCGAATACTCTACTTCAGGGGTCAACCCTGCTGGACAGCAACGCGACGACACCCACCCCCGCCTCTTTCGACGATGTGATGCCTACCAACGACGCCTCCCACCTCCACGATCCCGTCGCCCACCACATGCGGACCGACTTTGCCCGGCTCGCTCCGGACCAGACGGTTGGCGAGGCCATCCGCACCGCCCGGGCAGCTCCGCCGGAGGGTCGCATCATCTACTTTTACGTGCTCGATCGTGAGGATCGGCTGGTGGGCGTGGTGCCCACCCGTCGGCTGTTGCTCTCGGACGACGCCGTGCCGATCTGCGAGATCATGGTGCAGCGGGTGGTCGCAATCCCCGCCTCGGCGACGGTGCTCGACGCCTGCGAGTTCTTCCTGCTGCATCGCTTGCTCGCCTTTCCGGTGGTCGATGCCGAACGGGGCATGCTCGGTGTTGTCGACGTCGACCTCTACACCGAGGAGCTGGCCGACCTCGACCGTCGCGAAGACCTCGACGACCTCTTCCAACTGATCGGCGTGAACTATCAGGAGTCGCAGTCGCGATCCGCCGTTGCCGCCTTTGCGAGCCGCTTCCCTTGGCTGGTGGCCAACATCGCCGGAGGCCTGGTGGCGGCCTTCCTTTCGGGGCTCTTCCGCGACGAGCTGGAGCGGGCGGTGGCCCTGGCGATGTTCATCCCGGTGGTCTTGGCCCTTGCTGAGAGCGTGAGCATTCAGTCTGTCAGCATCGCCCTGCAGCGGCTGCACGGGGGCCGGCCAACGGTCGCCGGACTGCTCCGCGACATTCGCAGGGAACTGGCCACAGGCTTTCTGCTCGGTGGGGCGGCTGCTTCGGTGGTCACCATCGTGGCCTTGAGCTGGCTTGGGCAGGGGCCGGTCGTGCTCGCCCTGCTCGGCGGAATCACCGGCGGCGTGACCGCTGCAGCCGTGATCGGTCTGGCAATCCCCAACATGCTGCGGCTGCTCGCTCGCGAACCTCAGGTGGCCGCCGGCCCCATCTCTTTGGCCGCCACCGACATGGTGACCCTCACCGTCTACCTCTGCCTGGCCCGCTGGCTGATCGGCTGACGGCTCATCAAGAACTCATCGTGGGCTCACAAGCGCCTCATGTCTGACAGGTATGCAGGGGGTGTTTTGTTGGTGTGCCTCGCCTGTGTCGCGGAGCAGCCTTCCTCCAAACACGCCCCGCCTCTCTCACACGAGACCCGTCATGGCATCCTCTGCTTCCTTTCGGAATTCGCTCGGACATGGTGTGACGCCCTGCAGCCCGACAAGGGCTGGCTTTACCCTCGTCGAGCTGCTCGTCGTCATCGCCATCATT
>JAQBZA010000509.1 GCA_027622795.1 Planctomycetota bacterium
GGCCCTGCCCGAAGCGGAAGAAGTGAAGGCCATCAAGGCCAGCCTCTGACCGTTGGCAGGGCGGCCGCCGCCACACTGCGACGCCCCGCCCTTGACGCAGCCCAAAACGAGCGTGTCTGATGTCGCTCTCGGAGGGGAACACCTTTTCGCCCTGCTGCTATCGTATGCCACCCTACACGCATCTTTCGGTCGAACCGCTCGGCAATGGCTGCATCATCCGGCTCGGCGTGCCGCGAATCGTCGATGACCCCGTGACCGATGCGCTGCGGCATGAGGTGGCGGCCGCGATCGCAGCTGCCACACCCCCCAACATCATCATCGACCTCTCGGGCGTGCAACTCGTATCGAGCGCCGGCATCGCCTTCTTTCGCGACATCTATCGGGCTGCCACAGCCCGCAAAGGGCAGGCCGTGCTCGCCGGCCCTCAGACCGATATTCGCAAACTGATGCGGATGGTGGGGCTTGATACCATCTTCAGCATTCATGATGACGTGGCGGCCGCGGCCGCAGCCTTCTGACCATGCAGCACGGGGCTGACACCGCCGGACTGCTGCCTGCCTTTTTCCGCACCACGATTGGCGTCGGCTCTGCCTACTTCGTGGTTGGACTGATCGGCATGGCGCTGGCGGTGCCGCCCAGCAATGCCACGCTCATCTTTCCCGCCGCCGGCCTGGCCGTGGCGGCAGCGCTGCGGTTTGGGCCGCCGGCCATCCTCGCCGTTGGCCTCGGGCAGTTTTTCATGCACCTCGTCCGCCACGCGTCAGCGCCCGAGCCACCAACCGCGACGCTCCTCGGCTGCTGGCTGGTGATCTCGATCGGTGCCGCGGCTCAGGCGGCGCTTGCAGTGCTCATCGTGCAGCTCTGGAAGGGTCGTGACTGGCAGGCCGCGATCTACGAGCGACACACGTTTGGGTTTCTCTTTCTGAGTGGCGCCGTGTCGAGCGTAGTGTCGGCATCGGTCGGGATCAGCATCCTTTCCGCAGCCGGCTTCGTGGAGCCAGGCGAAGGTGGCCGGGTGTGGCTCAATTGGTACACGGGTGACACGCTCGGTGTGTTCATCTTCGCTCCACTCACGCTCGTCCTTCTCCACGAGGGCGAGGAGGGCCATGCCACCAGCGGCGACTGGCAGGTGATCTGGCGAATGGGGGCCATCCTGGCCCTGATCATGGTTGCCTTCCTCGGTGTGCGGCGATGGGAGGCCTGGGCCCGCGAGGCCACGCTCCGCACCGACGCGCTCACGATCGCCAACGAGATCGCCGGGCAGGACGTGGCAGCCGCGATCCATAAGCGATCGCTTCCTCCGGGGCTCAAGGTGCGGATCCTGCCTGCCGACGCAGCGCCGTCTTCCGCGGGAGAAGCCACTGACACCGCTCCGCCGGCGAATGCTCAAAGCGACCTCCGCTGCACCGTCGCCGTGCCGGGCACCAACGGGCAGACGGCGCTGGAGGTGGTCGCCGACACGAGCTACCTGAAACATCGCTTCGATGTGTCGTGGGCCGTCGCCATCCTGTCGCTCGTCGTCGCCGGCATCCTCGCCGACCGCGATTTCGTGGTGCTCTCGGCCGTCAATCGCGAGGCATCCACGCGGATCGAAAAGGAACGGTTCCAGCGCGATCTGGCCATCGCTCGCGACATTCAGCAGGGGCTCCTGCCGACCCGGCCTCCCACCGTGGCCGGCTTCGACATCGCCGGCTGGAACGAGCCGGCTGATGAAACCGGCGGCGACTACTTCGACTTCGTGCCATTGAGCGGCGGTCGCCTGGCGGTCGCCATTGCCGATGTCACCGGTCATGGCATCGGCGCGGCGCTGGTCGTGGCCGAAGTGCGGGCGCTATTTCGCGCGGAGATTCTCCGCGAGCCCGATCTGCTCACGGCCGTGGCCCATGTGCACCGGCTGATCGCGGGCGATCTCTCCACCGATCGGTTTGTGACGGCCTGCTTCGCCGTCGTTTCAGAAGAGCAGGGCACCGTCTCTTTTCTGAGCGCCGGGCATGGGCCGATCCTCAGTTATTCCCGGGCCCGTGGAGAAGTCATCGAGCATCCGCCGCACGGGCTGCCGCTCGGGTTCATGCCGGAGCCTTCCTATGCAAATCCCACCACGATCAGCCTCGCCCCCGGCGATCTGTTTCTGCTGCTCACCGACGGCTTCTTCGAATGGACCAATTGCGGCGGCGAGCCCTTCGGTGTCGAGCGAATCGGTGAATTTCTTGCGGCGCACCACAACGTCTCGGTCCGGAGTCTGATTGATGGCCTGCGTCAGGCAGTGGTCGATTTTTCCGGAGGCACACCGCAGGCTGATGACCTCACCGCCATCGTCATCCGACGCATGGCACAATAATGCCGCTCACAGAACTTGATGCTGATGGAAACCTCCCCCGAAACCCTCTGGCGCTGGTGGCTCATGCTCTGGCCGCACGTGCTCGGCACGTCGATCGTGGCCATCAACCTGGTTGCCTCGGCCCACGCGATCCTCGTGAAGCGGGACACGCGGAGCACGATCGGCTGGGTCGGGCTGATC
>JAQBZA010000026.1 GCA_027622795.1 Planctomycetota bacterium
CGGCGGGATGACGCCCGGTCGATTGTCTCGGCAACACCCGCACCACCTTGCCCAACGCTTCCCGCTGATCGGCCTGATCTCACAGCTGCCACCCTGAACGAGATCGACGCCTTCATCAACGCGCGGCTGCTCGCTGCCGACCTCATGCCGGCGCCTTTGGCTGCAGATGATGTCTTTATCCGTCGGCTTTCGCTCGACATTCGGGGCGTCATCCCCATGGCGGAAGAAGTGCGCGAGTTCCTCGACGACAAGTCGCCCGACCGCCGGCAACGGCTGATCGACCGCTTCTTGGCTGATCCGCGCTGGGCCGATCACTGGGTGCCCTTCTGGCAGGACCTGCTGGCCGAGAATCCGAACCTTGTCAATCCGACACTCAACAACAGCGGCCCGTTTCGGTTCTGGATCCACGAATCGTTTCTCGACCGCAAGCCAGCCGACCAGTTTGTAACCGAACTGATCATGATGGAAGGCAGCAAACTCTACGGAGGCCCGGCAGGGTTTGGGCTCGCCACCGAGAATGATGTGCCGATGGCGGCCAAGGCCCACATCATTGCCAGAACATTTTTGGGCGTGGAGATGGCATGTGCCCGCTGTCATGATGCGCCGGGAAGTGCCGTGATGCAGGAGGATCTCTTCAGCCTGGCCGCGATGCTGAAGCGGGCTCCCGAGAAAGTTCCTGCATCGAGCAGTGTGCCGGTCTCGCCAGAGCGACTGGCACACATGGCCATCACCGTGTCGCTCACACCCGGTCATGCCGTCGCTCCCACCTGGCCATTCACGGAACTCCTGTCTGCGGATGTGGCGACCAATACCGACTCTCGTGCCCGGCTTGCCGAACTGGTCACCTCCCCGGCCAATCATCGTTTTGCGAAAGTGCTGATGAACCGACTCTGGGCCCGGTATTTTGGCGAAGGGCTTGTGGCCAACCTGGACGACTGGGAAGGAGAGAAAGCAACTCACCCGGCACTGCTCGACTGGCTGGCGCGTCGGTTTGTGCTCGAAGGGTATCGGGTGGAACGGATGGCCGCGTTGATCGTTGCGTCTCATACCTATGGCCGTGGTGTTCCGTCTGATGATGCTACAAAGCTTCCGCAACCGCATCTGTTTGCAGGGCGTCTCCCGAGGCGGTTCACAGCCGAGCAACTTGTCGATTCTCTTGCCGTTGCTAGCGGAAAAGCATTTGATGTCGAACCGATGAATATCGACGTCGATACAAGCCGACCGGCGACCTTGTCGCTGAATCTCGGACCGGTCACCAGAGCCTGGCAGTTCGTCGCGTTGGGCAACGAGCGGGATCGCCCCAGCCTCTCCCTACCCTTCGCCCAGCACACCGTGTCACTGATGGAGGCCTTTGGTTGGCGGGGAGAACGCCAAGCCCCGATCACATCCCGTGAGACCACTCCCGACGCCCTCCAACCAGCCCTCATGGCAAATGGGGTGGCTGTGAAACGGGCCAGTCAGTTTTCCGACAGCAGTGGGTTCACAAATGTGGCCCTTGCCGATCATTCGGTTGAGGAATTCATCGATGAACTCTACCTTCGCATCCTGACACGTTTGCCAAGCAATGCTGAGCGGGCAGTGAGTCTCGACCTTGTCAGCCCCGGCTATGACACACGTCGACTGCCCGCCGCTGCAGCCAAATCCATCAAGCCCGAGCAAAGGCCTGTCGGTGTCACCTGGTCAAACCATCTCACTGATGAAGCCAATCAGGCCAAACTCACACTGGCACGAATCGCGGCCCAGGGTGACCCGCCGTCGGCCTGGCTCGATCCTGCCTGGAGAGAGCGGGCTGAGGATCTTGTCTGGACGCTCTTCAACGCCCCGGAGTTCATCATCACGCCATGACACTCTCCCGACGTGAATTTTTCACTGCCGCTGCCGCGGTCCCCACTCTTACCTCTCTCGTGCCGCTCCATGCCAGCGAGGCGGCTGACGTGCCGCTCGGCAAGGCCGAGCACTGCATCTTCATCTGGCTTGGCGGCGGTGCCGCACAGATCGACACGTGGGATCCCAAGGCCAAGGGCGATGCGAAGGGCAAAAAGGCTGGCAGCTACTACGACGCCATCCCCACAGCGATTTCAGGGGTGGAGGTGTGCCAACACCTCTCCCGCTGCGCACGACTCTACGATCGCTTCATTCCGGTGCGAACGGTTCACCATGAGGTGATCGACGAGCATGCTCGAGCAACAAATCAGGTACACACGGGCCGACCGACGGCCGGCACGATCATCTATCCGTCGATCGGCTCGGCTGTGAGCCATACCCGCGGCCCGCTCAATGATCGTGTGCCCACCTACATGCTGCTCGGCTTTCCCAACGTCACCCGTGGCCCTGGCTTCCTCGGAGCCAGCGCCGGCTTCGTCTACCTGACCGACACCCGCTCTGGCCCTGCCGGATTCGCCCGCCAGCCGGAAATCACCGACTCGCGGCAGCGACGCAGGGAAGCCCTGCTCAACCAAATGCGGAAGGGCTATCGGGATTCCGCCGATCTTCCTGGTCTCGTTGCCGACTACGACACCGCCAGCCGGCAAGCATTCCGGATGGCCGGCCCTGAGTTTATGGGGCTCTTCAACCTCGATCAGGAACCCGACACACTTCGTGAATCGTACGGCGGTGAGTTCGGGCAGCGGCTGCTCCTTTCCCGCCGGCTCATTCAAGGAGGCGTGCGCTTCATCGAGGTCTCACACAACCTCGGCTTCATCAATGGCACCGGCTGGGACACGCACAACGCGGGGCAACTCAAGCAGCACCTCCTCATCGAGGAACTCGACAAGGGGCTCGCCACTCTCGTCAGCGATCTTGAGTCACAGCACCTACTCGACAAGACCGTCATTGCGGTGGCCACAGAGTTTGGCCGCCCGGCGGGCTTCGACGGCGGTGGCGGCCGGGGGCATCACTCGAAGTGTTTTTCGATGGTGCTGGCCGGCGGAGGGCTGAGGACTGGCCAGGCCATCGGAACCAGTGACGAGTTGGCCATGAAGCCGGTTGAGGATCCGGTGTCACTTCCAGACTTTCATGCCACGATCCACGCGGCGTTGGGTACCAACCCAGCGGAGGAGTTGTATGACGGCGCACGCCCTGTGCCCCTGACTGACGGCGGCCGCCCGATCACCGCGCTCTTCCCCGCAGCCTGAACGCGATCGTTCGGTGCTGCAGCTCTGGGAAGCCCGTGGCTCCTAGCGGTACCCCACTTGTGCGGCGCTTATGCCCCAGAGGCGGATTGCACCATCGTCGCTGCCGCTGACAAGTGTCTCCTCACGGGGACTCACGGACAGGCCCCACGCCGGGGAGGTGTGTCCGCGCAACACTGAAACCGTCTCGCCACTGGATGCATCCCAGAGATAGACGCCCCCATCAGCTGACACGGCGACCACGCGGCTCCCGTCGGGAGTAAACGCCACTTTCCAGACCTGCTGCGATGGTCCGGTGAGGATCCCCTGCGCGGCCCCGGTGTTGGCATCCCAGAGCCGCACCGTCCTGTCACTCGACGCCGTCGCCAACCGCTTGCTGTCGGGAGACAGCGCCAGCCAATTCACCGGTTCGCGATGCCCCTCAAACCGGATCCGCTCCTGGCCGGTAGCAATGTCCCACGCTCGGGCCACTCGATCCTCACAGGCGGTATAGAGGGTGGAGCCCGCGGGGGAGAAACGGCTGCAAAGCACCCGCTTTTCATGCTTCAACGATACGATCTCAGTCAGCTCATCGGCCCACCGCCAGACCCGCGCCACTTTGTCCTCTCCCGCCGTTGTCAGCCGCTTCCCTTCGGCATCGACATCGATCGAGTACACCCGGCGCGAATGCGCCTCGAAGCGTCGGGGTTCGCCAGGTGGCGCATCGCAAGCCGGCAACATCGGCCATACCTCAACGACCCCGTGGTCGCAGGCAGCTGCAAGCAGCCTGTCATCCGGGAAGAACCGCACATCGTTCACCTGCCGGCCGTCAGCGCCACACGACGCCAGCCGCTCTCCCGTTTTTGCGTTCCATACCTCGATGCCCGACACGGTGCCGACAGCCACGCGGGAACCAGTGGAATCATGCGTCACCGCCCGCACTTCGCCGCTGCATACCACAGCTGGATTACTGCCAAAGTCGCTTCGCCAGATCCGCACGCTGGCATCAGCACCGCCGCTCGCGAGCCAAGGCCCCGGACCGAGCGATGTCACTGACCAGATGCCGCCGTCATGGCCGAGTCGGCGGCCGACTTCGAGGCCAGTTTTGGGATCCCAGATGCGGAGAACGGCGTCATTGGTAGCCGTGACCACGCAGCCGTTCGCCGTGAAGGAAACGGCGTTGGCCTTCACCGGATGCTGGAGCACCGCCCGTTCCTTGCCCGTCGCTACGTCCCAGATCCTCACCGTCGCATCCTCCGCAGCCGTTGCGAGTAGGTCACCCCGCTGGGAGAAGGCGACGAAGAAGACTCGTCCCTTGTGCCCGCGAAGGACCTCTCGAGACTCTCCTGTCGAGGCATCCCAGAGTCGCACCGTAGTGTCTTGGCAGGCGGATGCGATCGCCCCGCCATCGGGAGAATAGGCGACGGAGTAGATGGTTCCCGCCTGTCCCCCGAATGATATTTCTTCCTCACCGGTTGCAGAATTCCAAAGCCGGATGGTGCCGTCGCGGCCACCGGTGACGAGCCGGCTGCCATCCAGTGAAAAGGCCACACCGTACACCGTGCCCTTGTGTCCCACACACCGCCCCACTTCAGTTGCGGTCGCACACTCCCAGACCCGCACCGTGGCATCGGCGCATGCAGCAGCGACCCGGTCTCCATGTGGTGCAAACGACACCGCCCAGATCTGTGAATCGATCGCGGCTAGTACCGAGGGTCGCCAGGCTCCCCCGAATCCACCGTTGTCATCAGCCAGCCTCCAGAGTTGCACCGTCCCATCCTCGCCTGCTGATACCAACTGTGGCTGCTGTGGAGCCCAGGCCAATGCCCGTACGATTCCCGCATGCCCGCTGAGGACTGTTACCGCATCATCAAGTGATGCCGCGAGTGACGTCAGTTCAACCGGTCGTCTGGCTCCGGAATCAGCCACAAGGCCTCGCGCCGTGTCAAGCAGGCGACCCGCCTCCCCGTGAGCGCCGCGATCTCGTGCCGCCGCCGCAAGCAGCACAGTCGCCCGATACAACTGCGACCGAGCGGTTGCTCCCTCGCGCTCGGCCCGGATTGCAAAAAAAGAGATGCCCATCACTGCGATGAGCAACGCCGCCAGTGCGGCGAGTAACGCCGCCGCAACCACTCGATGCCGTCGCGCGAGTCGAAGAAGCTGCTCGCCCGCGGTAAGTGGCCGGGCCACAATCGGCTCCCCCGCCAGCCAGCGTGCGAGTTCTGCCTCGAGTTCCGTCGCTGTCGCATAGCGGTCTACGGGTCGCTTTTCCAGGCATTTGGCCACAATCACACCCAGCGACCGCGCATCATCACGTGAAACGTCGTGATTCTCCTGCACGGCCCGCGACACTGTCGCCCGAACGGGAGGTTCCTCCTCAGAAACGATGCGGATCGCCTCCACTACAGACTGGCCGCGGAGGTTGTACGGAAGTGTGCCTGTGACGAGTTCATGGAGGATCAGGCCGAGTGCATGCACGTCAGTGCGGGCGTCAATATCCTCGCTCCGTCCCGCCAGTTGCTCGGGGCTCATGTAGTGAAGGGTGCCGATGATGTGGCCGGGATCGGTAAGTTGCACAGCCGTGATCGCAGCATTCCGATCGGTCGATCGGGCGATGCCGAAATCAATTACCTTGGGCGCGCCATCACTCCCCACGAGAATGTTTCCCGGCTTGAGATCTCGATGGATCACCCCTTTTTGGTGGCCGTGGGCCACGGCCGCAGCCACCTTGTGCAGCATGACAACCCGATTCCGGACCGAGAATCCACAATCGTCACAAAACGTCGTCAGCGACATGGCGTCTGGTACGAGTTCCATCACGAAATACGGGATTGCCAGGGGACCGATCTGAGCTGTTGAAAACTGGTAAATCTGAGCAACGTGCGGGTGTCGAAGCTGGCCGAGCACCTGCGCTTCGTATTCAAACCGCCTCATCTGAGCGGCTGATACGACGCCATCTCGCATCACCTTCACCGCGACCGGGCGACTCGGTGCCTGTTGCTGGGCTTCATACACTCTTCCCATGCCGCCGACGCCAATGGCTCGCACGACGGTGATTCCGCCGAGATCAGTCCCTGGCGGAAGTTCACTGGGAGGGCCAACTCCAAACCCAAAGTCCTCGGAGGCTTGGCTCAGATCGGGAGGGATGACCGCCGAAGGGTCGGTGAAGTTTGTCCAGCCGCCTTCGGAAGCAGGATCAGGGACCTTGCCTGCCGCATTCAGACTCAAGGGCCCCGACAACGCCGGCCGTGCCACTGAATCCGCCGGCGATGCGTCGCCTTGTTTTGCCACGGTGCCGTGCCCGTGCCGATCCTTCTCCTCCATTCCCCGATTCTACCCCCGTTTGCGGGGGATGCACATCAACTGACCTCCTCAGCAACGAATTGCGGGCAGCAATGATTTCACCGACTAACTTTCCCACCCGTCTCTGTCCCATGACAGCCCCCGCCTCAGCCAGTTCCCGCCGCCAGCGACGCAATTGGATCTGGGCAGCTCGAATGATCTGCACCGGATCGTCAACCGCCGAGTGCAGCCGGAGCACGGCGTGGCTCGGCACGGGCCGAAACCCGTCTGTTTCCTCCCGCGGGGTCATTCGTGACCTCGCCGCCCCGGCGATTTCCATGGTATCTCTCCTCTCACAGCACCCACACCTGGCCTCATCTGTAAAAGCGAGACCGGAGCCCGCCAGGGGCAAGAAAAATGCTGGTTCGACGAAAAAACGGTACACTTCGGGGGCGGGGAGAGATTGCAGGCAGACTGGTAGACTCCCGCAAGAATGCTGTTTTTGAGCCTGAAAATCGCGATTCACCCCATGCCGCCACCGATGGATGATGACGATCTGAGCTCGCCCGACCTGGCTGACTGTCTCTCCCGCCTCGCCGCAGGCGACCTGACTGCTCGTGATGGGATTCTCGAACTCTGCTCGGGCCGCCTGCGGGTGCTTGCCCACCGCATGCTTCGCCGTTTTCCGGCGGTTCGACGCTGGGACGACACCGACGACGTCTTTCAAAATTCTGCCCTGAGGCTTCACCGCGCCCTTGCCGAAGTTTCTGTCACCTCGGCACGCTCTGTCATGGCTCTGGCGGCCACGCAACTGCATCGGGAACTGATCGATCTGGCCCGCCACCATGCCGGCCCGCAGTCCTACGCTGCCAACCACGCCACAAACGTCGTGCCTCGGGAATCATCCCCCTCTCATAACGCCCGCTTCATCGATCTGGCATCTTCCTCCGATCCCCTCCTTGAACGCTGGACCCGCTTCCACGAGGCGATTGCCGCTTTGCCTGAGGAAGAGCGGGAACTGTTTCATCTGGTCTGGTATGTTGGCGCAGACCAAAAGACCATTGCCGGCCTGCTGGAATGCTCTCCGCGGACCGTGAAATCACGATGGCGGATCGCCCGAGAGAAGGTGCGAGCCGCCCTCAACGGCATATCTCCCGAATGATTCCTCGATCGCGACCTCGGCATCGAGGTCGCGGAGAATCTGCACAGCACCTTCGAGGGTCGTGTTGGCAGCCCTACGGGAGTGGCCCTGCCGACAGGCCGATGCCAAGAGTTCAATATCAGAAAAGTCTGGATGAGCATCGAGCCGACGTCGTGCACGGCGGCCAAGCAAGCCGGCCGCATAGGCGTGGGCACTGTCCAGTGATTCAAGAAACCAACGGGTTCGTGGTGTGATGAGCCCGTCGAGTGCTGCCAAGCCGGCATTCAGCGGATCCCTGCAATCAATCGCTGTCCCGACATCATGCACGAGCGCTGCCGTAAGCAGCTCTTCGTCGAATGGTCGCTCAGCCAAGACGATTTCAAACGTCTGCAGGGCATGTTCGAGCGCATCGGCTTCCGGATACCGTGTGGGATCGCGCCGCCGACTCGCCAGCGGCCGGAGCAAGTCCATGATCCGATCGAACCGATCCCCCACAAGATGCCCGAAGCCACCGCGGACCTCCTCGTGGGAGGGCAACTGATGTTCGGGCACCCAGCCACGTGCGACCCGCCGCGCTGCCCGCAATCTGGCCCGCTGCGAATCGATACCCTGCGCCATCAGCCGCGCCGCCTCCACGGCAATGCGACGACGGAGTTTGTCATCGTGCGGTCCGTTTGGATGCATGGCCGTCAACGCGGAACGTTCCGAGCAACATTCCTCCAACGCACGTTCCGCAGGCTGGCGGAGGTCGCATAGGTGGCTATGCCAAGAGGCCGGGACGGGAGCATCTCGCTGCGGACATCAAACGTATGCCCGACAACCGTCTGATCGATCACCTGTTCTTGGTCAATGAAGCAAGTGATCCTTTCCGGCGTGACTCGCGCGCGAATCGTATACCATCGATCCGTCTCAAATTCGCCGGATGTCGTGGTGGCGTTTTGTGAGGCGTCAAGGCCATCGATACTTGAAAGCCCGACAATCGTTCCTCCCCAACCGCCAACAATCAAGGAACACACACCTTCACCGACCGGGAACGTGAGGCCACAGAAAAAGTCAAACCCCTCGTCGCGGCGGGCTTCGAGCGACACCTCGAAGTCAGTCTTGGGAAAGTCTCCATGCCAGGTGATGCCGCTCATATCAGAGCCCATGGCCACCCGGATAACCCCCTCCTCTACTCGTACTTCCCCCTCGCCGCCAAACGGCGTCGACTTCCAGCGGCCAAGATCCTGTCCGTTGAAGAGCGCCTGCCACTCGGGTTCGGCTGCACTCGTCAGCCCGGCGAATACGAAGACACCGATCGCTGCCACGAGACGGAAGAGCGAAGAATGCCGCATGCGTGCTGCAACGTGGTGAACGACCATAGCTGAAGTCTACCCTGGGACAGCTCGCAGAAAACAGCCCAACAGTTGCCTACCGTTGAGGGTGATGGAGTCAATTTTAAAGAGAGTTTTTTCCTACAAAATCTCTCATATGGAGGGCTCATCTCTGCTGGACAACGTGCAGCGGATGTGCCGGATCATTTTCCCGCAGCACGAAATCTCCGCGGGTCCCGACTGCCTGGCCGAGCTGTGTCACCGTTTCATGACCACCGGGCCACTGCACGGTGAGTCGGAGCGGTCGCTCGTCGGCTGCCAAGCCCCACACGAGCACACGACTGCTCGATGAGAGATAGCTTCCGCCTCCCTTGACCTGCCTGAGCAAGCGGTGGGATGAAGTCTCGAGAATCGCAGAGGCTCCAACAGCATCACGGTTTGCCTGCGTCCCAATCAGTCGTACAGCGATTCGACTCGGCGTGGGTGATGTCTCATTGAGAAGCAGTGCCAGTGGTTCGTTGGCGTTACTGATGACGATGTCATCCGACCCGTCCCCGTCAAGATCACCAGCAGCAGCACCGCGGCCGAGATGTCCGACGGCACAGTACGCGCCAGCGGTGGCAGCAACATTTTTAAGGCGACGGCCGGCCTGATTGTGGAAGAGGAGAGGTCGCTGGAGGACGGGCGCCTGTGATGGAAACTGCATCACGTGGCCGTTTGCCACAAAAAGATCTTCCGCTCCATCAAGATCGACATCGGTAAACATGGTGCCAAATCCTACGTAGCCGGCACCGACTGCGGTGATGCCCGTCACGGCGCTAACATGCTCAAACATCGCATCGCCAAAATTACGGTAGAGTCCAAAACTCTGATTCTCAAAGTTTGCAACCCAGATATCTGGCAGTCCGTCGAGATTGGCATCACCTACGTCGGTGCCCATGCTGCCATCCGGCTCACCGGTCAGACCAACCGCGATGCCTGCCAGTAAGCCATATTCTTCGAGCCGTCCGTCGCCCGTGTTTTTGTAGAGGAAGTTCGGCGTTGTGTCATTAGCCACATGAATGTCAATATCCCCATCGAGGTCAAGGTCGGCGGCAACTACTCCCAGCCCCTTCCCACCTGCCACGAGACCGACCGCCGCGCTCACAGCGTTGAACCGACCCATGCCATCGCCTCGCAGGAACCTGTCGTCAACGCCATTGAACTGGGCTGGCGGACAGACATCACGCCGTCCTGCAATCGTGCAGGGGGGATCATTCTTCGGGCTCCAGTCACAGTACCGGGTAAGGTAGAGATCGAGATGGCCGTCAGCGTCCAGATCAAGCCACGCGGCACTCGTGAGCCAACCCTCGTCTGAAATCCTATGCACCTCTGGCGGCACGCTGCGAAATGTGCCATCCCCCATGTTCTGCAGCAACAACACACCCTCGTAGCCGGTAACAAGAATGTCGGGCATACCATCAGCGTCATAGTCGCCAACGTTCACTCCGTGGGCATAAAAGCGACCGGGCGGGATCCCTGACAAGGCTGTCACATTCACGAATTGGGCTCGACCGTCATTACGAAAAAGCGCGTCGGGAACGCCAGTCGGTTGCACCAATCTTTCGGGAAAATCTCCTCCCCCGACTGCGAACACGTCGTGATCTCCGTCACTGTCATAGTCAAGCAGACCCACCCCGGATCCGAGGCTTTCGAGAATCGTGAGATGCCCGTGCTGCTGGCCGGTGACGCTGGTAAAGACAAGCCCCCGCTCAGTCGCCTGTTCGGAAAAACGGAGCGTTGCGTGAGTTCCCGGAATTGGTGCTTTCGCTGGACGTTCCCGTGATGGCGAAGTACCAGGACGCGCCATGGCAAACCCCGTCAGGCCCGCCGTCGGTGCAGGAAGCGAGGTGTTGTGAGACTCCAAAAAGCGGCGTGTCGGTCCATGCGCTGGATCGATGTCGAGCGCGGTAGCGAACCACTGCATTCCTTCAGCATGCGACTTCCAACGATAGGTGAGTGCGCCGATCTCAGCCCGCAGGTCGGCGTTTGCTGGATCACGAGGTAGATCCTGTAGCAGTTCTCGCAGCCGTTTCAGTGGAGTCACTGCGGCATCGCGATATGCCATGTGTTCCTCGGCCTCCGCGCTCCGGCCCGCCAATCGCAGGGCACGACCAAGCACGTAGCGGAGCTCCGCATCTTCGGGACGGATAGCCACGGCCCGCGACAGCCAGTCGACGGCACGCCCCGCCTCACCGGACGAGACCTCGAGCCGACCAATGAGCGCGAGTGCCGCGAGATTGTCCGGATCCACAGCAAGCAGGGCTTCGAGTTGCTGACGAGCGTCTCCAAGCTCACCGAGTTGTATGAGGCATTCCGCACGACCAACCACCGCCTCACAGTCGGCAGAGTCGTCGTCAAGCAGGGACGTCCAGACCGAGAGCGCTTCGGAACTTTGCAGACGCTGCATGTGTGCCTTCGCAAGCCCACGTCGGGCCTCGACATTCGAGGGTTCGATCTCAATCGCCTTCGCGTACGAGGCAGCGGCGTCATCCCAGGCCAGTTGCATCGTGGCGACAAGACCACGCATCACGTGTGGTCCCACATCTTCGGGATGGTCCGACTCCCAGGCGTCGAGTGTTCTCGCGGCCTCAGTCAGATGAAGCCGCTTGAGCATTCCGAGTACAAGCACCCGATAGATCTCCGGCCCATCGGATCGCGGATCACCAATC
Source organism: Planctomycetota bacterium (assembly GCA_027622795.1). GTDB lineage: Bacteria > Planctomycetota > Planctomycetia > Pirellulales > UBA1268 > CACORA01. The sequence goes on from JAQBZA010000026.1 coordinate 11,558, forward strand.
AATGCCGGCCAATGTGACTCCATCGCGGCGACTTGACCGGCCTGAGCAAGGAGGAGCCACCGCTCCCGCTCAAGGTCATCCGCCGGCCCGCCAGACTCCGCAGACTTCGCAAGTCGTTGCTTTGCTTCGTGCAGATCACCCTGTCGTCGCGCCAACCGCGCCGCCTCAAAGTGCACAACGCCCCGACGGAGACTCAATCGATCGGCCACCACCAGCCAGCGGGCCGCGGCCTCATGGTTTCGCGCATCGATCAGCGTTGAGATCCTTGAGAGTGCCACAGCAGGGATTGCAACCAATACAACAGCGATTAGACAACCCGTAATGGCCAGCATCGTCGTGAACCGTGGTGGTCGAGCGAACCCCCTCCACCGCGTTAACAACTGCGGGGCTGCGTGGCAAACAGCCGGTTCCCCACTCGCAGATGATCTGGGCTTTGGCCGTGAGGGCATAGGCGAACTCGCTGAGGTCACCAGGGAGGCGACAACCTGCCGCCACGATGACCGAGGCAGGCCAGCATCATCACTGGAGCGATTCGAGCATCTCTTTGGCCTTCGCGCGGACCTTGTCTTTCCCTCGGATTGACATCAGGTCGTCACAGCGAGCCACAAGGACAGACTTGGAAGGATCTGTCGCAGCGATCGCCTCGATAAGCTCACGCAGGGCGACAATCGAACTGTCTGTCTCGCCTTGCTCGGCAAACTGTTCGAGGATCGCTTGGGCTTGTTCAACCGGCGTTTTGACGGCAACCGGCACACTTTTTTCCTGCCGCCCGCACCCAGCACCAAGAAGTGAAACAAGTACGAGAACTCTGACAGTGACATCACGAAACAGATGCGACATGACAATCCTTATTCACTTCAAGAAGACAAACGACTTTTATCACCAGTTGGCTGCTTGACCATCTCCACGGGCACCAAGTCTTTGCCACGTCACCAATTCAATATTGTCATTCACAAAGTGCGTCGACCCGTCACAGGCGGCGGTACTCACACCCCCAGGGTGCATGCTGCGGGCTGGGAAAATTCCTTGCCGGTCGGCGGCATATCCAAATCCGGTACTTTCAGCACAGTTCACATGAGCCCAGTTGGGTGGAGCTACGGTGTTGATGACGCACTGCCCTGGAAGACCGGCATTCCAGTGTTTGCCAGCGTTGACCACCTGATACCCAGCAGCTGTTCCGTCGCATGCCTGCCCTGCCGTCTCAATTTCGGCAGCAGTCGGAAAATTAGCGGTCGCCAGCGAGAGACCGTTGGTAAAGTCACGTTCCAGATTGAGTGCTCCACCATTGTTATCGCCATGAAGAAATTCAGCTATGAGCACTGTTTTTGACAAGCCATCCGTCAGTTCAGCAACCGTTGTTGGGAACCAACGCAGGAGTGCTCCAGAGGCGGTCGTCGCAGCAAGTTTACTGTACAAGTTTTTGGTGGCACCGCCCGAAACGGCATAGTTTGTCCCTCCCCAGTTGCTATCGGGAAACGGACTGTCGGACGGGCACTGAAAGCCATCGATTCGCGCCCTACCCGGCTGCCCAGAACCGTAATTCCTGCCCGCATCGAATGCCTGTGCAAAATCGAACTGGTCATAGAGGGCCTGCTCCTCAATAAAGGGGAGCATCTGAGTCCACACTCCGTGACCACGCCATTCATTCCACGACGGATCATTGTTGTACTGATATTTCGGAAATTCTTTTCGCGAGTTCTCGTAGTTGAGAAACGCGAGCGCCAATTGCTTCACCTTGTTGGTGCACGAACTACGTCGGGCAGCCTCACGTGCCGCCTGCACAGCTGGCAGCAGCAAGCCAATGAGCACACCGATGATCGCGATAACCACCAGAAGCTCCACAAGCGTGAAGCCTGAATGTCTTCGCATAATGTTCACCCCGTAAGTGACTTGTACCCGCACTTGCAAATATAGCGTCAGATCGGCAGCCGAATCCACCCCACATCGGAGTGGTGAGTCAGAACCCCTGAGACCCACCGCCGGCTGGATTGCCGTCTTGTTGCGGAGGGCGGCGGAAACCCTCATCGGAGCCACGGCGACCTTCTGGACGCCCGATGCCAGCCCGCTGCATCATCTCCCGCAGCCGCTCCATTCCAGCGGTAAACTCCTCACGCGAGAGTGAGCCATTTCCATCGCGATCCATTCGGTCGAACGCCTCACCCGCTCGCGGTGCCCCTTCGGGCCGCACCCCTTCCTCACGACCGTTGACCCGGGAACGTTCGGGAGCATCAACTGGCCGACGCAAGCGTTCGACCATGGGCCGCTGGCCCTCACCACCCGCCCGCATCCGCACGGCTATCCCGGCCACTTCACCTTCGTCGAGAAATCCATCACCATTCCCGTCGACTCGGTCAAACATCGTCTCCATCTCCGCAGTGCGGGTTTCGAGAAACTCTTTGCGGCTCACTCGGCCGTCACCATCTTTGTCAGCCCGCGCGATCATCTCGGCGGGGCTGCGGGCACCGACCGGCGGGCCCGCGGGCTGGCGTTGCTGGTCTTCGGCTGACTGGGCTGCCGCGGTGACAGAGACCAGCGCACTCCCCACGAATACGAATATGGCTGTGGCAAGGGCAAGACGAATCGACATGGCGGTTTCTCCAAGTGGTGTAATGAGGAAGAAGAGGTTATTTGTCAGGGACAGCATCAGGACATGATCTCGTGAGCGACGCTTCCGTGCACGTCAGTGAGGCGGAAGTCGCGACCCGCGTACCGGAACGTGAGTCGCTCGTGGTCGAGGCCCAGAAGGTGCAGCAGCGTGGCGTGCCAGTCGTGGACATGCATGCGGCGATCAACGGCAGCGTAGCCGAGTTCATCGGTCGCGCCATACGTCATTCCACCCTTGACTCCGCCCCCAGCCATCCAGATCGTAAACCCTCGGTTGTTGTGATCGCGGCCGTCGCGGCCCTGGCTGTGGGGCGTCCGGCCAAATTCGCCCCCCCAGATGACAAGCGTCTCATTGAGCAGGCCACGCTCGGCGAGGTCGCCAAGAAGGCCGGCAATCGGTTGATCCACCTGCCGACACGAGTTTTCCAGTGCGGTGTTGATGCTGAAGTGATGGTCCCATGTGCCATGAGTCACCTGTACGAACCGCACACCCGCCTCGACAAATCGCCGCGCCATCAGGCACTGCCTCCCGAAGGCGTCACTCGGACCGCCACCGATGCCATATCGCGAAAGGGTTGCCTCGTTCTCGTCAACGAGATCCATCACCCGCGGCACGTCGGCCTGCATGCGGAAGGCGAGTTCGTATGACTCGATCACGCCTTCGACCGCGGGGCTCACGCCCCCGTCGAGTTCGAGTCGCCCACGGTTGAGATCTTGCACGAGGTCGAGTTGGCTTCGCTGCTCGCTAGGTTCGCGCACCGGATTTCGAATGTTCGCCATCGATGCCGGAGCCACCGTGGTTCGGGCACGGCCCCCACCAAGTCTGGTTCCCTGGTAAATCGCCGGGAGAAATGCGCTTCCGTACGTTCGTGCCGCGGCCACCGGTGGGTTGATCGTAATGAAGCCGGGAAGGTTTTCATTCTCCGTGCCGAGTCCGTAGAGCGTCCAGGCGCCGAGCGACGGGCGGACAAACTGGGGCGTGCCCGTGTGGAGTTGGGCGAAAGCCTGCGGGTGCGCGGGGAGGTCTGTCGCCATCGAGTTGATCACGCAGAGGCGGTCGGCATGCGCAGCCACCTCGTCAAACAGACTCGAGATCCACAAACCGCTCTCACCCCGCTGTCGAAACGGCCATCGCGGCGCCATGAGTTCGGCACGGCCGAGCCGACCCGCCCCCGGCAACCCGGCGGCTGGCGCAGCCTTGCCCCCGTCGGCAACCAGCCGAGGCTTGTAGTCGAAGGTATCGACATGGGAAGGGCCCCCTTGCATGCAGAGAAAGATCACATGCTTGGCACGGGCGGGAAAATGTGGCGGACGGGCGGCAAGGGGACCGGCGGCGGAGCCTCCAGGCAACGCAACGCCATCGGCGCGGCCAGTACGCAGGCGCCCCGTCTGGGCAAGGAGGGCCGCAAGCGCAAGCGATCCGAACCCGTTGGCAGTGGCCTGGAGGAACCCGCGCCGTGAGGGCGTGGAGAAGGGCGACACAGAACCAACCATACGCTCACCTGGAATGCGGGGTATCGGTCACCATGGGGCGGCAGAAAACTCAATCGAGATACCGGAATTCGGCGCTTGCGAAGAGCGCCTGGCAGTAGGCTTCGAGCAGTCGCTGCTCATCACGATCGTGAGATCGGGCGATGAAGCGTGCTGCAGCGTCAACCTCGACGCTCCCCGGATGGCGACCCAGCGCCTGGACGAAGGCCGAGGCGAGCCGGTCGGGAAGGCCGCTCTCGGAGGCCGCCACGCGGTCCGCAAATGCCGCGGCAAGGTCGATCACCTCCGGGTTGTTGAGCAAAAAAAGCCCCTGAGCCGGCACGTTGGTCGCATCGCGTACACCGCTGACAAGCGAGGCGTCGGGAAAATCGAAGACTGACAAAAATTCTGGGATCTGGTCGCGAACGATCGGCAGATAGATCGACCGCCGTGTTGACCGCCAGCCTTGCATCTCGCCAATCAGCCGAAACACACCCTGGCGATCCTCCGTCAGTCGAGCCACCGGAGACCCTGGTTCCCGTGTCGGGTCGAGGCGCCCCGACACGG
>JAQBZA010000510.1 GCA_027622795.1 Planctomycetota bacterium
ATCCCCGGCACCGGTGCCGTCGAGAGTCTCAACGTGTCGGTGGCCTGCGGGATCGTCCTCGCCGAGACCTGGCGGGATGCATAGCAGGATTGTTTGGTCTGCTTGCCCGGTTGCCTTCCGGATAGTTTCTAAGGAACAGGCTTGGTGGTTGCAGCTCCCGCCTCGACCTCACCAACCATTCCCCGGAAAGCTTCGGGCACCTGTTCCTGGTCGGCATCAGTGTCGAGTGGCCCAGCGTGAATCTGCTTGCCCGACGGATCTTTGATCATCACCGTCCGCTTGCCGTTGGTCTCCCGGATTTCGACCGTACCCCGCTCGTCGGAATGCACAAACACGCTCTGTGACTGACCGCTCGGATAAATCTGGAACACCCGGGCTATCGCGTTGTTGCCATCCTTCCCAACTCCGGCCTGACTGAGTGCAGCTTTCACCTGCTGCTGAATCTGGGCACGGACATCATCACTAAAGCCGGGGATTGCGTCGGCAGGCAAGACCTCGGCAACCAAGGCATCGATACCGACCGGGAGCTCTGCCAGGTCATCGATGGTGAGCGGAGCAGCCCCACCCGCGACAACGTCCCGGTCGTCGATGAGCGTTTTGAGGACGGTTTCCTTGCCACCGCGGGTAACTGTCAGAACCACCTCCTTGCCCTTGCCAGCCGCCTTCACGAGCGTTGAGAGTTGCTCGGCCGTGCATACGATCTGATCGTCAAATTTACGAAGGACGTCAAACTTCTTCATGCCTGCTCGCTCGGCGGGACTGTCCGCGGCGACGGCTTCGACCACCAAACCCATTCCTGCGGGAATCTCGAGTTGAGACCGCAGTTGGTCCGCGACCGGGCCCGTGACTATCCCGAGATAGGGCTCGCGTTGTGGCTCATCTGCAACAGATTGCATTGCCTGTTCTTCCGTCTGTTGGATCTGGACGCTGATCTGTGGACGCATGATCCGCACCTTGGGTTGAGGCGCCGCCGGTGGCGGTGTCTCTTCCGCGACTTTCGCGTTGGCACCGTAGGCTGACGAGAGATTCACAATGACTGCGATCATCGCGAGAACACAAACAAATCGAGCAACAGAGTGAGGCATGATGATGCTCCTGGAGTTGGGAGGTTTGCGGAAATCAAGCAAAGGGTAGAGAACGGTGGGCAAAGAGTGAGCAGAACGTCCTGATCATCAGCGAAGAGCAACCGGCAGGAGGATCACATCTTCCCGAGGCACGCGAACCTCCGCGTTGCCGTCGGCAGCCAGATGCCGTTCGATGACGCGTCGCCGCACGACTCGCGTTGGGGTGGATGTATTCGTGAACCGAATGCCTTCGTCAATCCAGCCAATGGCCTCCTCGCGCACCTGTGGTGGTGATGCTTCCCCCGGTGCCACGAGGCTGATGTCATGCACCGCGGCCGCAACAGGCTGTTCACGGCCGACTGGCGTAGTTCCGGCCAGCAGGAAGGCAAGTGATGCCGCGATAGCACCACCAGTAGCCCACATGAGCCGCTCTCCGACCGCGGCTCGTGTGCAGCGCGATGCGTCCTGGAACGAGTCATGAGATTGCGTGGCGAGATCTGCTGCGATTTGCGACCACATGCTCGATCCGGGCTCGATCGGACGCATTCCAGCGAGTTGGGCAGAAAGCCGTTCAATGGCGGCCTGATCCGCATGGGCAACCCGATCATCGAAGCCCTTGTCAGGTGGTGTCATGGCATGCCTCCGGCAGTAGGTGTCGTAGTTTCGTGAGTGCGGTGCGGTAGCGCCCGGCTACCGTATTCATATTTTCATCAAGTGTGCGGGCAATCGCGGTGAAGGTGAGACCACCCCAGATCCGTAAGACGAGCGCCTCGCGCTGGTCGAGCGGCAGGCTGGCGATTGCCTGCGCGACGGCCTCGGTCCATTCGCGTTCGGCGAGCGTGTCGGCATCCCACCAGACCGTCGGACCACCGTTCAAAGCGTTCTGTTCGCGGTTTGTCCGTCGCTGCTGCGACTTGATGAGATCGAGGGACGCTGTCCGGACCGCGGCAAACAAGAGCGGCAGATCTGACGCCTCGGGACGGGCCCGACTCCGCCAAAACTTTACGAACCCAACCTGCACTGCGTCTTCCGCGTCGGCCCGCACAGGGAGCCACTGTCTTGCGTACAGCAAAAGCCGCGCCGCGTGGGCGTCGTACCACCACTGCCAGTCTGGTTTCGACGTCGTCATGGAGATGCATTTGTAGAGAAAACGACGCCGAAGGGGATTTTTGTGGACGCGGTCCCCGAAATAATTTGTCGTTGGAGGAGCCTTGGCCGAAATCCCCTATTTTCTGGTGGTCCGGCGGTGCCATTTCAGATCGTGATGACGACCAACACCGATCTGCCGATGGCGTCGAGCAGGTCTTTGTCGCGGCCGGCAAGCACCTTGAAGAGGATCAGGTCTTTCGGACTTGAAAACGGCAGCCGCATAAGCGACAGAAGCGGTCGAATTCGCTCGCCCTCACAGTCAGCGTCTCCCGGTTCCATAAGCCTCGGGGCGTGAGGAAATTC
>JAQBZA010000511.1 GCA_027622795.1 Planctomycetota bacterium
TCATGAGCGTTGTGATCGCAGGCACATACCAGTTGAAGTGGCCGATGGCGTTCACCGCCCCGGCCACAAGCCCCGCCGTGATCGCCACGGCCACCGGCTTCTCGCGGGCCGAGCCGCGGAGATACACGGTCACCGCCGCTGCCAGCGCCGCCCCGAGCGCCGCCACCGCCAGGCAAAGACCCGGCAGCCCCGTCTCCACAGCGAGATTGAGATAGCTATTTTCGGCATGCACAAACTGCGTGGCGCCGGTCGGCGGCATCATGATCCGCGACATGTCGCCATGCGAGCCGATGCCGGTGCCGGTGAGCGGGTAGGCGAGGGCTGTCTGCCAGGCCGCCTCCCACACCTCGCGGCGGCCAAACTGCTTCTCCTGCTGGCCCTCGTCGAGGATCGTCTCCATCCGCCCGGCAAACTGCTCCATGCCGTGGATCTCAAGCGCGATCGCCACCACGGCCGCCGCGGCGAGAATGGCCAGGCCCATCTTCGGCTTGAGGTGGCCAGACCGCATCAGCATGCCGCAGCCAAGCGCCGTCGCGAGCCCGAGCGCGATGCTGCCGCCGCGGGCCAGCGACGCAAACACGGCGAAGCTGATGATGGCGAGGATGCCGAGGCCGATGGCGATCCGCAGGCCGTCGGCGTCGCCGGCGGGCTCCGGCCGGCCGCGAGCATGCCGCCCACGCACCCGCGCGGGCCCGCGTCGCTTCCCTGTCTCCCGCTGCCGAAAGGCGAGCCATACTGCCGGCCCAGCGGCGATGGCGAGAAAGCCGGCGAAGTCATTGCGGTTGCGAAACATCGCCTTCACCAGCCCGCCCTCGGCATGGAAGGAGACGGTCGCCACATCAAAGTTTTTCCCCTCGTGCCCCACAAACTGGATCAGCCCGTGGAGGGCGAGCATCACCGCCGCCGCCACCACAATCGCCAGCAGCCGCTCGATCGCCTCCACCGACCGCGCAAACTGATATACCACGAGCGCCAGAATCCCCTGGGCAAGCAGGATCGCGAGGCCCGTGCTCGTCTCGCCCGGCGTCAGTGAAAAGGTCTGCCAGGTGCCGAGCGACCAGGGGCCGCCGGAGTAGGCCGGGAGCAGGTCGTGCAGCCGGGGCGACGCGGCCGCGATCGTGCCAGCCGGTAGCGCGAGCATCTGTACGCCGCCAATCAGAAGCGCCGCCGCAAGCACGGCCTCGCCAGGCCCGACCGTCCAACGGGGCTCGTCCACCCGCAGCATGCGGAGCAGCCAGGCGAGGCAGGCCACGATCGCCGCGATCGAGAGCGTGGCATAGCCGGCCGGATGCCGCCCGCCCACCACAAAGGGCACAAGAAAGAGCGCGATTACCGCCGCCGCATCAAAGAGCAGCGCATCGGGCTGATCCCACCACGCCGCCTTAGGCGGCTGGGCTCGGCTGCGACCGCGTCGAGATGGGGTGCGGGAGATTCCGATCCCGATCATGCAGCCCTCGAGCGTCGTGGTCGGAGATCTTCTTCTTCGTCGTAGTCCCCCCCACCCCGCTCATCGTCCGCCTCGTAGCCGTCGTCGGCATCCTCGTCGTCGAGGCCATAGGCATCGCCGTAGCCGTATCCGTAGCCGTATCCATACCCGTAGCCATAGCCGTATCCGTAGCCCTGCTGCTCGATGCCCACGGCGTTGACGACCGTGCCAAACACGTTCACGCCAAACATCCGCAGCGTTTCGACCGCGCGGATCAGCATGCGGCGGCGGTTCTTCTCGGGCCGGATCACCATCACAAGCCCATCGCACATCCGGCCCACTGCGGCGGCGTCGGTGCCGGCAAGCACAGGCGGGGCATCCACGATCACCTGGTCGTAGTGGGCCTCGGCCCAGGAGAGCAGCTCGGCAAAGCGGTCGCCGAGGAGCAGCTCGCCGGGATTCGGCGGCCGGCGGCCGGAGGGAATGATGTCGATCGGCACCGAGCCCGAGGGCTGGGCGAGGGAGGCGGCGGCAGCGGCGATGTCGCCTGAGCCCCGGAGCAGATCGGAGAGGCCGGGCTGGCCGCGGCGGCCCACGAGCTTGGTGAGGCCCGGCTTCCGCATGTCGCCATCAATCATGAGCACCCGCTTGCCAGCCTGCTGGTAGGCCACGGCAAGGTTGGTCGAGATCGTCGTTTTGCCGTCGCTCGGCTCGGCGCTCGACACAGCCACCCGCGCCGATTCCTCCTTGCCCATCACGAGCACGGTGCGGATCGTGCGGAAGCTTTCGCTGGCGGCGTCGTCGTTGGTGAGGTGCATGTGCACGCCCTCCATGCCGGCGTCTTCATCCATGTCTTCGGTGTCGTCCATCGTGCCGATCGTGGCGAGCAACGGCAGATTCAGCTCGGCCTGCAGTTCCTCGGTCGACCGGGCCCGGTCGTCGAGCGTGTCGATCACGAAGATGATGCCCACGCCCGAGGCGAGGCCGGCGGCGAGCACGGCGAGGATCGTGAGCGAGAGCTTGGGGGAGACCGGCTTGAGCGGCACCGTCGCCTCGCGAACCCCGGTCGTCCGCACGCCGCCATTCTCC
>JAQBZA010000027.1 GCA_027622795.1 Planctomycetota bacterium
CTTGCGGGCAGCCGCAAAAAGCCCCTCGTGGTCGAGGGTGGCATGGAGCTTTCGCAGCCGTGCCTCCAGAGCGCCAGTGCCGACGGCGTGAAGCCGGTCGATCGTGAGCTGATAGGTGCCGCGGGGCGGATAGACCTCAAGCCGCCCGTGGCAGACGACTTCCAGGCCATCAGCCGGCTCGAGGGCCAACGCCTGCCGTGTGCCCCGCCAGATCACCGCCCGCAGCACGGCCTCGTCATCCTTAAGGGAGAGGTAAACGTGGCCGCTGGAGGCACGAACCAGATTGGAGATTTCGCCGCTCACCCAGACGTCGGAAAACCGGCTCTCGAGCTGCTCCTTGACGCGGCGGGTCACCTCCGACACGCTCATGGCCTCCGGTGGAGCCGCGTGTCGATCGTTCGGCAGCGCAGTGATCGAGGCTTCGCTCATGCTGCCAAGTGTATCAGGTATTTCGTGATGGCCGCTCATTCCGGTGACTCACCGACGACCGCTTCCGACCCGCCGCGGGGAGCGCTGCTGGTCGTGTTCCTCACCGTCTTCATCGACCTGCTCGGCTTTGGCATCGTGCTGCCGGTAATGCCCCGGCAGGCCGAGCCCTACCTGCAAACACTGGGGCTGCCACCGGCCGGCATCGGCGCCATGATCGGCGTGCTGTTTTCGGTCTTCTCGCTCATGCAATTTGTCTTCAGCCCGATCTGGGGTCGGCTTTCGGATCGCATCGGTCGGCGGCCGCTGCTCATCCTGAGCCTGCTCGGGTCGGTGATTTTCTACGCCCTCTATGGCTATGCCGTCACCTTCCCGGAGTCGCAGGCCACCACGGCCATCACGCTGATGCTCCTTTCCCGGATCGGGGCCGGCATCGCGGGGGCGAGCGTCGGCACGGCGGCGGCCGTGATCGCCGATTGCACACCGCCTGAAAAGCGGGCCCGCGGCATGGCCTTGATCGGCATCGCCTTCGGTGCGGGGTTTACGCTCGGGCCACTGATCGCCTACTTCGGTCTGGCCCTCTTTCGGCAGCAGCCATGGGGCGTGGGCGCGCTGGCGTCGCTCCTCTCCTTTGTGGCGCTCTTGATTGCCGTGTTTGTGTTTCGGGAGACCCGCCGCCCGGGAGTGCGGAACGCCAAGGAATTCGTCAGCTTCTCACGGACGGCCGCCGTGCTCGGGATTCCTGCGATCGGAGCCCTCGTGCTCACCTACTTCCTCTCGATCTTCGCCTTCGCCAACTTCGAGGCCACGCTCGCCCGGCTCACGAAGCAGTCGTTCGGCATGAGTGACGACGATAATTTTCTCGTCTTCGCCTTCATCGGTGTGGTCTTGATGATCGCCGGAGGTCTCTACCGGCCGCTCGCCAAGCGATTGCCGGAGGGGCGGCTGCTGGCCGCCGGCGTGGCCCTGATGATCCTCGGGCTCGGCGGCCTCGGGCTGGTGGCCCTGGCGGTCCACCGGCAGGCAGTGGCAGGGAATGTGCCACAGCTGCTCGAGAACCTGTTCTTTGCGGTCTCTGCGGTCTCGGTCGTCGGCTTCGCCTTCGTCAATCCGTCGGTGTCGGCATTGCTTTCGAAGGGGGCCGATCCGGACGAGCAGGGCGAGGTGCTCGGGGTGAACCAGTCGTTCGCCTCGCTCGGCAGGATCCTTGGGCCGTTCCTCGGCTCGCTTCTCTTCTCGCTGCACGACTCACGGACGCTCCCCTTCGTGGCGGCCGTGGCGGTCTTGTGCGTGGTGGCTGCGCTGCTGCCGCGGGCCACGGCGAGCAGCGTTTCACCAGGCCATACTGCTCCAACTGGAGGCGGAGGCCCGTCCGGCTGATGCCGCAAGTGGCAAGTGGCACAATGCGAAAGAAAAGCCACGCAACAGACCAGACGGCCCCGCACTTCTTAAAACGCAAGGAGGGATGCCGAGGGTCTCACTGCCAAAGGCGATATGCAGCACGGGCCCTGCGTTTGATATCCGGCGGAAGCCCGCGATACGCAGACGAGAAGTCACTCGCTGTGGATGACTTCGCCAAGCGGCTTCGTCCTTCCCTCGGCGATATTGCGGCGAACGCGATCGAGAACACGCTGCATCCGGCCACCCGGCAGGGAATCACTCGCGATCTCTTCATCCGACGCATCGACTTGGCCGAGTTGGAAGTCAGCGCGCCGAGCCAGAAGTTTCTCGCGCTCGCTCAGCAGAAGCGACTTCACTTAATCGGTGAACGACGACGAGAACGGGGCCACCGCCAAACAAACATGATTTCAGAACCCGCGTCATCGGCAACTCCCGTTCACCGCTTGGTTCTGTGCATTTACTCTTGACTCGATACCTCACCAGTACACTGGATTATTGAAAGCGGCCACGCAAGTGCATTTGCCAGACAGAGATTCAAGGGAGTTGTGAACGAGGGATTGGCCAAGCCATCCTTCTGGCTGCGAAAGCTCATACGGCGGCTTTATGATCGTGGATGATATCTGGCGAAAACCAACCTTCCGATAGAACGCCGGGTCTCCGTATGTAAGAACAGCGTTGACACCGCGATCTGTTAGCTCTGCCAATCCATGGTTTATCAGAGCCTGTCCTATCCCTTCTCGCTGTTGGTCGCTGCTCACAGCGATGGGAGCAAGAATGAATGCTTCCATGTCCGTGCCGAAGTCGAGCCTGGTGAAAAACACTGAGCCAACTACGCGACCATCGGCATCGGCGACGTAATTAAACAGGTCACGCTCGTGGCTGGTGTCGAGCAGGTCTGCGGCCAACGTGGCAATCAACTCGCCCTCGGCTTCCCCTTCCGAACAAGCAAACACAGATCTGAAGAGTTGCACGATGGCAGTACCGTCGTCTGCATTGAAGTGCCTGAAATTCACGGATCCTCAAGATCGTACAGAACGAAAAAGTGGAGCAACTCGTAACCAACACGCTCACCATACCGCAGGACGCCGTCGCGAGCCTGCTTCAACGCCTGGTTCGGCGGCTTGATCTTCCCACCAAAACTACGCTTCTGATAGCGCAGCCACAAGATACTTCCGAAAGTAGGCGTAGGAAGGTGTTTCAAGTCCCTCGACTTTGGCGCGGTCGTCGTACTCGCGGACGGTGGCGGCAATAGCGAAATAGGGCTCGCGCTCAAATGCCGCGACCTCCTCATGGCTCATTGGGCCGCCTTGCAGTTCGAGGCTCTTGGCCGAGGCTGGCGAAAGTAATTCCCGGTAGCCGGGACGGGTGGCGGCGAGGTAGCGTTTCGCCGCGACATGGAGACGGACTGTGTCGGTTACCGTCGGTTTAAACGCGTGTTCAAGGAACCGGGCTGCTGTCTCCTCGTGTCGGTCGTTGACATTCTTGTCAAGATAATCTTCACCGTGGCGGTGGAGGAAGTGCCCCACATCGTGGAGCATGGCCGCGGCAATCACGCTGGCTGGATGCCCATCCTTCTCCGCCTGCCACGCGCTCTGGAGTGCATGTTGCAGCTGCGTTACGGACTCGCCGTGATACTCGCTATCACCACGCTCTAAAAATAGCGAATCGATCTTCGCCAGCACTTGTGTCGGTGTCATGAACGCTCCCCCCTCTACTCTCCGCCACCGAATGCTGAAGCTGATCAGCGGCTCGCGACCAATCGCTCAGCCACAACGCTTGGCTTCATCGCGAGTCCGCTGCATCGCTTGGTTCTGGACGCCCTCGGACTCCCATGACCTCGCACGCTCTTCCATGGCGGGGAGCAGGTCAGGCCAATCATGAAGAGTAGCCGGATCAAAATCGGCGCCGTTCGGCCACACTAGGGTATGGACCTCCGGATCCAGCCGAACCTGGTCGAAGAGATTCGGATCGCGGAGAGGGCCATACAGAGATCCGGCCAGTACCGGCCGGAAATCGATTTCACGTACCAAGCCATCACGGAATGCGATTCGCAGGCGATGCGGACCCACAACCTGGAAATCGGTGACGCGATGAAGAGCGTGAATCATGTCGGCACCTACGGAAGCGGGTCAATCGGCAGGGGTTCTGATCCGGCCTGCAACCGGCCCCAGTCGGCAACCAACTCCGACTGATGCAACTCGGCCCAAGCTTCCACCAGTCTAGCTTGTCGCCGGGGCAGGCTCCCAGCGAGCAACTCTATGGGGTCCAGGCCGTACACGGCCTCATCGTCGCCATGATAGGCGTGAAAATGGGGTGAGTGGTGCGGCCCCAGTTCGCAATACATGCGGATGATGATTCCGTAAAAGCGACTGAGTTCAGGCATGGCTACGTTGACCGGGCTTTAGAGACAGCCCCTCCGACATCGCGAATCAATGTCCCGAACGAAAAAGTTGAGCAGCTCGCGGCCGACCGGCTCACCATGCCGCAGGACGCTATCGCGAGTCTGCTCCAACGCTTGGTTAGGCATCGTATGGGCTCATTCTCGACCGAACCCATCCCGCAAACTCTTCACGACTCAACTCGCCAGCGGCAAGTCGGATAATGACGCTCTCTTGCTCATCAACTTCGGCAATGAGCTCCTGCCCATTGAGGATCAGAAACATTTCCACAGCCAGATGACCAACTCGCTTGTTGCCGTCAAGGAACGGATGATTGCAAACCAGCGAGAACCCCAAGGCCGCAGCCTTCGTTGGCAGGCATGGATATAGTTCTCGCCCACCGAACGTCATTTGGGGCTGAACGACTGCCGACTCAAGCCCTCCGAGATCGCGCACGCCATCCAGGCCGCCAGTCTGTTGCAGGGCGAGACGATGAAGCTCCAACACCTCCTCGAGCGACAAATACCGAATCATGCCAGCCGCCGATACAGCTCAGCATTCTTCTGGAGCAGATAATCCGAAGCCTTCTGAAAATGCTCATCGGGGCGATCGAGCAGTTGCTCAACGCGACGCCGCAGAAACTCCTCCGGAGGCAAGCCAACCTCATCGGCCCAGAGCCGTAGCTGGGCAGCTCGCTCATCAGACAGCGGAATCGTGATTGTCGTCATGGGGCACCGCACTGGGGAGAGACAGAAACGCCGCAAGCTGCGGCCACAAGCATTCTATCGACGGGGCGACGGGCTGGGTATGCGAGGCGACCAAAGCCTTGACGGTACGCCACAACGGCTCTGGCTCTGGGCTTCTTGTATTGCCGAACGCTCGCGATCAGCGGCTCGCGACCCTCGACATTCTATCAGGACCGACTTGATCGGGAGTCCGCTGCAGCGCCTGGTTCGGCGATCTTGCTGCACCCGCCGCATGCTCTCGTCCCGCGTCGGGCCGCTCATGAACCCGCCGATGCCAGGGTCCGGGAACCCGGCTCGCAGATACCGCACCACGGCCTCGATCGCCACCGACGTGCCGTTCCACGCCCGGTCGTCGATGGACACCACGAAGATGTTGGGCTTGTCCGCCGCCGCGGTCCGCCCCGCGACCATGAACAGGAAACCGCAGACCGCGCGGTGGCGTAGAGTGAGAGCAGGCACGAGGAATCACCCGGTCGGTTCGGGGATCAGGCCCGTGTCGCTGGCGCGGCGGCCTGCCGACTCCGATCCGCTAGTCGTCGCCAATTCTGCGGCCGGATCTCAGCTTCGGGGCCATGTCCTTCAGCGCGGGCACCTTCGACCGCAGGATTACAAGGTCGGCGGCGTAATCCTCGTTCTTGATCTGGTTCGTCCACTCGTGCGGGTCATTGGAGTGGTCGTACAACTCCTCCTCGCCCTCGCGGTAGCGGATGTAGCGGAACTTTTCCGTGCGGAGGGTAACGTACCGATCACCGAACGCGGTCACCGCCGTACTCTCCCACGCGGCCGCGGGGTCCTTGAGCAGCGGCGCCAGCGAACGTCCCTCGACGGCCGCCGGCGGCTTCAGCCTGCACAGTTCCATCAACGTCGGGTATACGTCCTGGAGCGACACGAACCGCTCGCACACCCCCTTCGGCTGGGTAGTGCCGGGCACACGGACCACCAGGTTGCAGTGCGTCGCCTCCTCCCACAGGGTGCTCTTCTGCCAGTGGTGCTTCTCGCCCAGGTGGAAGCCGTGATCACTCATGAACACCACGACCGTGTTGTCGCGGTAGTCGCTCTGAACGAGGGCGTCCAGCACACGGCCAATCTGGGCGTCGGCATACGCGGTGGCCGCCACGTACGCCCGAACCCCCTGCGTGTGGACGTTCCCCTTAATCACCTGATCGACGAACTTGCTCTTGCCCTTTGTGATCGCTTGGCCGCGTGGCGGCACGTCGTCGAGGTCAATCTCACGGAGCGGCGGCAACATCACCGCTTCCGCCGGGAACAGGTCGAAGTACTTCTGCGGCACGTACCACGGCATGTGCGGGTGGAACAGCCCGCAAGCCACGAAGAACGGACGGTCGTGCTTCTTTTGCAACTGAGCGATGGCGGCGTCGGCGTACTTGGTGTCGTTCATCTTCTCTTCCGCCAGGTGCGTCAGCCCCCAGTCCTGCTCGCCGCGGGCGAACGGCAAGAAGGGTGCCCTGGGCGGCGCAGGATCGCGCCTGTGAGGCATGTACTCGTCCCACACCTTCCGCATGTCCCAGCCGTGGGCGACCTTGCCGTAGGACGCCGTCAGGTATCCGGCATTCTTGAACACCCTCGGTAGCGGCGTGGCCCCCTTGAGTGCGGCACTGTCGGCCGAACTCAGCCCGTTGTCGTACAGCCCGGACTGCCACGGCCGGACCCCGGACAGGAACGCCGTCCGGGATGGACAACAAACCGGACTGGCCGCGTAAGCCCGACGGAACTCGACCCCGCTCTCCGCCAACCGGCGGATGTTCGGGGCCACGACCTTGCCGGTGTAACGGTTGGGGTCACCAAGTTGCCAGGTGTTCAGATCGTCTACGATCAGGAGCAGCACGTTCATCGGCTCTTCGGCCGCGGTCGAGCACGTCAGAAGTGCGAGTAGTGGCAAAACCCAGGCGACGGTGGTCCATTTCATTGCGAGACTCCGTTTGCAGGACCGTTCGAGTTCTCAGCGCGACCGCGCGTATTTCCCCTATTCCTTCACTTTGAAACCGGGCTTGAGCCTGGCGAACGTCTCAAAGTGCTTCTTGTACGCTTCCATCTCGGTCCACCGCTCATTCCGCTGAGGCTGGATCACGCGACCTTCTGGATAATTCTTGCCAGCCGCACTGGCCTCCACCGACGCGAGCACCTTCTCGGCTTCGGACCTCATCGTTTTGACCCGTTCGGGGTGTGCGGCGGACACGTCACGGGTCTCACCGAGATCGTTCCTCAGGTCGAACAATTCCCAGGTCCGGTTCTTCCCTCTCCCAATGCTGACCAGCTTGAAGTCCCCGTCGATCAAGGCGGTCCCTTTCGCGGTGAACGGGATGGCGTGTGTTCGCTTTGGGATTGTGCCCTCAAATAGCGGCAGGATGCTCTCCCCGTCGCGCACTCCGAGCATGGAGTCTTCGGGCAGGCCGAGCAATTCGACAACCGTCGGGAAGATGTCCATCGTGGAAGCGGGAAAGTCGGTGACTGCTGGCCGGATGTGGCCGGGCCACTCGACGATGCCGGGAACCCTGATCCCGCCCTCATACAGGCTGCCTTTGTGCCCCCGTAGCTTCCCCACCGAATCGGAGTCATCCAACAGCCCCCCGTTATCGCTGCAATACCAGATCAGCGTATTCTCCTCGACGCCCATGTCCCGAAGCCCTTTGCGCAACGCGCCGATACTACGGTCGAGGGCCACGAGTTCGCCAAGGTGGTGGGCGAGACGTCCCTTGGTTCCCTGAGGCAATCCGCGGGTGTCTTCCGCACCGGCGGTCCAAGGGAAGTGTGGGGACCCATACCAAATCACCGCGAGGAACGGTTTCTCTTTTTGTCTCTTCATGAATTCGAGGGCTTCTTTCACAATCACTTCGGACCCGTCACCCTTGAGGGCGACGAACTTCCCGTTCCGCCCCATCAGCGGATCGATGTCGAAGTAGTTGGTTGTGGAGAGCCACTCGTCGAAGCCGTAGTGACCGGGATGGTTCGGATCATCGCCCAGAACGGGCACGCCACCCCCTTTGACGCCGTTGAGGTGCCACTTGCCGAAGTGCGCGGTGACGTAGCCCGCCATCTTGAGCGCTTGCGGCAGGGTCTTCTCCTGAAGACAAAGTCGATTCCCGATCGCGGGCACGCCAGTTCGATGTGGGGTCCGACCAGTCAGGACGGATGCCCGCGTGGGAGAACAGGTCGATGCGGCGGCGTAGAAGCGGTTGAAGCGAATGCCGGCCGCCGCCATCGCGTCGAGGTTGGGCGTCTTCAGATGCGGGTGGCCGTTGTACCCGACCTGTCCCCAGCCTTGGTCATCCGCCATCACCAGGATGACGTTGGGCTTCGGCTTGTCGTCGGCAGCGTGAACGTCCCACGACGCGGCCGCGCAGAGCAGAAAAGCAGCGAGGCTGGTCCAACAGAAGGCTGTCGCGCTCACGTCTATCCTCCGGAACAGGTTGCGAAGAGTCGCCTACCCTATTTGTCATTCTTCTTGATCAAGTCGATCGCTTTTCGGGCAAACCTTTCGCCGAGCTTCTCGTACCCCTTCACGGAGTAGTGAAGGGCGTTCTCAAGGAGTTTGCCTTGCTCATTATTTCCATCGTTCAGGTCGTCGGTATCCACCCAGGCGCCGCGTGGATACGCATCAGCAACTTCGACTTGCGCTTTCCGCACCATCGTCCAATGGGAATTGTTCTTTTGTGCCACACCGAAATCACTCAGGCGGCCGATGACAAAGTTGATGTCTTTGCGTTTGAGATCATCGGAAAGCTGGGCAATCAATCCCCGCAGACTGTCCGCATACACTTCTCCCTGTTTGTCTTTGGCATCCCGCTCGCCTTGCATCCAAATGAATGTGACCGTCGTGTACTTGTCTTCTTTGAGTGCCGCGCTGACCTTTGTCATCATACGGTCGTACAGATCGCCGGTCATCGCGGGCGCATCGCCCTGGGCAGGTTTCCACTTCTTGTACCAGCGGTGAATCGGCTGGCCTTTCTGGGCATCCTTCACGACCGTGAGATTACCTTTTCCGAATTCGGACTCGACGGTCGGCGTGAACGCGATGCTCGGATCGAGGTTGGCCATATTCGACTGCCCAGAGAGGATGAAGAGGTGCTTGTCCTTGTCTGCGGCGCTGACGGACGACGCACAACCCAGTAGGAGCAAGGCTGCGACAAAGCTGTATTTCATTCGGCTGACTCTTCTCCACATTTTCTTGGCAGAACGAAAAAGTTGAGCAGCTCGCAGCCAACAACTTCACCATACCGCAGAACCCTATCGCGAGTCTGCTCCAACGCCTGGTTCGCCACGGCCCTTGTTTGCAGCGGGACAAGCGGCCTCAGTGACGAGCAGACCCACTTTCGTGTAAAATCGCGATCGAAGAGGAGTTGATCATGACAAAAGTTGCTATCGCAGAGGATGTTGCTGCTCAGATCAGGGCCGGCGAAGGGCCGATTGAGCTAGTTGACTCAAGCGGCCGAACGATCGGCCTCGTTCGACGCCCTCCAACAGACATCGAGATTGAACGAGCCCGAAGTCGGGCAAGCCGCGATGGGCATCGACTTTCCTGGGGCGAGTTGGTCGCGAAGGTTCAAGGCGGAGCTCGAGATTGATCTACTCCGTCGTGTATTCGCTGGAGGCAGCTGCGGAGCTGTTGAGAATCTCGGGAGTGGTTGGCGCTGTGGCAGCGATCCAGGCGGCTGACGCGATTCGCCATCACCTGGAAGACGACCCGGCCGGGAACGGGACGTTTCTGTCGGAGGGTTTGTACTACATCGACGAGGAGCCGCTGCGGGCGTTCTTCCTGATCGACGTTGACTCAATGGTCGTTGAGGTTACTGACTTCCGTATTCTGTGACGGGCGAGCGCCGGCGCAATGCTGCCGTTCCAGCGAGAAGCGCGCCCGCGGAGAGAATCCGTCCATCGTGGACCGCCTGCCGCTGTCGAGGCCCAGGGCCCGCGATCTCCTCAGAAATCCTGCCTGACTACCGGCGAACGTCGGCGATCAGCAGCTCGCGACCAAGGGATTATCCACGCCGCCGGGCCTCATCGCGAGTCTGCTGCATCGCTTAGTTCGGCCTTTCGAGTCATTCACATCGCAGACTATTCATGAGCTCACTGAAAAACGCATTCTTTGCTTGCCAATATCCATTGCCCGCATCGCCCGCGTGCTCCGACTTGATTCGATTGTACTTGTCCAAGACATCGCGATGGGCGAGCAGGTAGTCGCGCTGGGGGAGGAAGATATCCTCCTCCGCATCGCGCACGACGACTTGAATCCCAAGGGGCAGAGCGTATCCATCGTCATCGCCAAAACTACCGAACGTGCTGCTCCAATTTTCTACCTGCTTCCGGCTGTATCGGGTGCAGAGCAGAGCTATGACCGCACCAAAATTTGCGCGATCGACTCGAACGACCAGATCAACGTCGCCTTTGGTGATAGCACCGGGCAGGGAAGTGGCCCCGACGTGGTGAATTTCCGCATCGGGCAGCACCTCGCGCAGGCGCCCGAGCGCAGACTGAAGCGTGGAGCCTATTTCCACCGCCATGTCGTCAACCGGCGTTAGCTTCATGGCAGCGGATCCTTCGGCCGAACGTTCAAAATCACCCGGCGGCGACGAGAAATTGTCCATTCGAAAACGCCAGACTTCGCCGCTCGGGTGCATTGGATTGTTCGGCGTTTCATTCTGCAACGGCTCAAGTGCCAGCTCGCCGTTGCAGAATGAAATACGACCCGCTGGTGGTGAGCCCTACCATACCCTGCACTAACTTACCAACCATGCTTCCCGGCGCGACTGACACGAAAGCGGCTACAGACCAGCCGTCTGCGCCGCAATGATTGAGTGCTTCAAGCTGTCCCACGTGAAAGTTCTCGACCTCAGTCTTGGCAGCGCAACGGGCGTCCAGCCTGTTACCAGCAACATCATAGGGGTTGTAATACCAGCCCGGGCCTTGATACCAACCAGCAGCGGATTTCGCTTCTGAATCGGTGAAAGTCAGCCGCTCAAGCAAAGTAAACTGATATTTTTCCATCGTCGCATCCATTAGTGTGATTCCTTGGCAATCAAATGCCGTCTCCGTGCCACCGAACGACCAGGCTGACCGGCGGTGGGGGCCACGGAGAGCCCCGAACCCCCACCAACCTGCATGGCCCCCCCGCCGGTTGGTGCAGCGCCTGGTTCGGCGTCCTGCTTCGGCGACCAGCGCCCGAAAGCCAAATAAAGTTCCTGATTCCTGACACCTTTTCTCCCTAGAAAGGGTGTCCCTGTTGCGAGCTCCAGACGATCAGCGTCACAAACGCTGCCCACGCGAGAGCTACAAACAGCACCACACCCAAAACAATGGCAATCAGTTTCGCGAACGGCTTCCTTGTGCGCCAGATGAGCACCGACGCCGCTCCGCTCAACAGTGCAGCCGGCAGAGCTACCAGAAACAGGATGCTTAGGACGAATTCCATAGAAATGCTTCCTGCCGCCGAACGCCCCAGCTCAGCAGCGGGGCGGCACCCGGGGAGCTAAACGACCCAGAAACCTATCGTGCCGCTCCGTCTGCTGCAGCGCCTGGTTCGGCGTCATGTGGGATCGAGATCAGCAGACAAGGCCGAGACGGCCATGCTACTTCTTCGCCTGGCCGCGACGCCATGCGAAGTAGGCGTCGAACGCCTCCACCCGTTCTGGGCGCAGCGCGTCCTTCATGCCGGGCGAGGCGTCGAAGGTCATCAGCTTCGTGGTGAAGGCTGGCCACTCGGGCAGCCCCTCCCCGTTCGGATCACCGGTCTTGGCGAAGTTCACCCAATAGCTACCCATCAGATCGGACAGCTTCGTGTCCTCGGCCTTCCAGGGCTTGCTGAGGAGGCCCGGTGGCGGGGGGTTGCCGAAGACGTACGGGATTTCGGCCGCGTGGCTGGCTCCTCCTCTCGGGTGGTCGAAGAAGTAGACGAACGCCTTCCCCTTGCCCTTCTCAGTCTGGAGCTTCGCCCACGTCCAGGCGGGCCATCGGAACGAGACGTCGGCGACGAGATCCTTTGCCGACCGGGTCGCTTCGGCCTGGGTCGCGTGCGGGTAGACGGCGAGCAGTTTTTCCGCGTACTCGCCGAACCCCTTCGCACCCTTGACGAAGTCGGTGGGCTTCACGGGCAACAGCACGAACATGCCGCCGTCGTCCGAGTTGGAGCCGACGAGGACCGGCGTGTCGTTGAAATTGCCCGCTTTGAAATGCTCGTATTGGTCGCCGGGCAGCACGTCTCCGTCAATCGTGGCCGACCCGCCGGAGCCCCCCTTGAGAACGGCATCAGCCGACAGGGCACGGGCGGTTGCGATGTCCTTCGCCTTCACCCTTGTCAGGAACACCTTTCCCTCGTTCTCGGCGACGGCGAGTGTCGGGTGCGTGTGGAATGCCTCGTTCGCCTCCGTCCGGGGCGGGGTGAACCCCGGCCCGCTCTGACAGATGGCCCGATGGAACATCCCCTTCGCCTTGGGGCAGGTCGCCAGGATGTTGACCGCGGCCCCGCCGGCCGACTCGCCGAAGATGGTCACGCACCCGGGGTCGCCGCCGAACGCGGTGGCATTGTCCCGCACCCACTCCAGCCCGGCGACCATGTCACGCAGGCCGTAGTTTCCCGACGACCCGGCCCCTTCCTTGGTCAGCTCGGGGTGGGCGAGGAAGCCGAAAGGGCCGACGCGGTAGCCGACGGACACCACGACCACGCCCCTTTCGGCCAGGCGCGACCCGTCGTAGCCGGGCTGCGAGGCGGAACCCATCGCGAACGCCCCGCCGTGAATCCAGACCATCACCGGCAGCTTGTCGTCTGCCCTCTTCGCCGGGGTCCAGACGTTCAGGTACAGACAGTCCTCGCTGTGTTCCTTCGGCACGCCGATCAATGACGGGATGAAGGCTTCTTGGATGGGGGCGGGGCCGAACGCCGTGGCCTTCTTCACACCCTCCCACGGCTTGACAGGCTGGGGCGGCTTCCACCGGAGGTCGCCGACCGGTGGCTGGGCGAACGGGATGCCCTGGAAGACGCGGACGCCGTCCTTCCGCTTGATCCCCTCGATCTCGCCGGCGGCGAGCCTGATCCGTTCGGGGGCTGCTCCATCAGCCGCCCGAGCACGGGCGGGCAGGGCGTGCGGTGTGGCGGCGAGGACGAAGAGGTTTGCTGCGAGGTAGGCGACGAGTCGGCTGTGCGTGCGTGGCATGAACTGATTCCCTTGGATGCTTTCTGGCGGCGGCATCCGAACCAGCCACAGTCGGCGGTCGGGGATTCGGTACCGCGCAGACTGGATGCCGGTGCCTTTTGCCGCCGAACGAAAAAGTTGAGCAGCTTGCAGCCAACACGCTCACCATAACCGCAAGACGCATTCGCAAGTCTGCTCCAACGCTTGGTTCTGGCTGCCCTGTTAATCGAGCCTTTTCCGAACCCAGAGCGGATCGCGACGAGCATCAATGACAGCCGTGACCAAGACGATATTCCCGCTCAGGCTGTAGAAAATGCAAAAGGGGAACCGCTTCGATAAGGCACGAAGATACCCATGCGCCGTCTCATGGATCCCGCCATAGTATGCGAGCGATTCGATATCTGCGATAAGGCAACTGCGGAAGTAGTCGCCGAGCCCGGGCGACTGGCGCTCATAGAACCAATAGCCCTCGGCAAGATCAGCTTCCGCATCAGAGGAAATGCTGACGAACATCATTGGCCAAGTTGCATCAGCCGGGCCTTGGCATCGGTCCAGGAGGCGATCGTCGCGCGACCATCCTCGAGCCGACGCCTGCGCTCTTCAAGCACTTCGCGATGCCATTCGGGTGACTGCACGTCGCCCGGGTGAGCGCACAGGCTTTCCCACACGCTCTCGAGAAGCTGTACCTTCTCGGCAACCGACAGGGACTCAATCTGGATATCGACGGACATGGCTACCTCCCACGCTCCAGTGTAGCGAATCACCGCGACCTCGGCTCCTGGAGGGTGGAGGGTGGTCGAGAGGGCCACGGGAGCGGGACACGGGCGGCGTCCATGAGATAGCGACTCCCACACCGCAAGGGGCGGATGCTCACCGGGCATCACCGCGATCGGTCCTTCTCATGCCAGAACGACCCAGCTCAGCAGCCGGCGGGCCCGGAGAGCCACCGAACCTCGGAAAGCCGTCATGCCCCGCCGGTCTGCTGCAGCGTTTGGTTCGGCCTTCCTCAGCCTCAGAACACCAAGCCCAACACCCATCCGACCACCAGGAAGAACACGAATAACGACACGGCCAGTGGCTTCGATACCTCGCGCCACAAGTAAATGCTGGGGATGATGCTGTAGACGCCGAGCGTCATGGCGAACATCATGACGTAGCCGGCGGGCACACCCTGCTGCTGAAGTTGCGCCGCGAACATCACGTCCAGCGCAATGGGCACCGGCATGAAGGTGGAAACCAGGCTGGCGAATGCCATCCGCAGCGGCGTCAGTTCCGACAACAGGGAATCCCAAGGGATCAGGACCAAGAGGGTGGCGGACACGACGCTCGCCAACAGCATGAGCGTGATGGTGGGCTTGAGCAGCATCCAGACGTGCTTGCCGTAATCCCGCGCCAGTTCGCTGAACACCCTGAGGAACGGCTCCTGACAGTCTTCCGGCGGGGGCAGCTTGATAGCACACGTCGCGGCCTCGTCGATCGCGGAGAACACGGGAAGCGGTTTGTCGCGTTCCAGCCAACGGATCAGCGAGGGCACTACCACCAGAATCACCAACAAGAGGATAGCGTACTTGGTGATGCCCATGGCGAGCGGCAGGGCCATAAACGTCATCATGACGACGACCGGATTGAAGTTGGGCGAGCTGAACAAGAAGCCGAGCGCGACTTCCACGCGCCCGTTGCCGCGAGTGACGCCGCAAGCGACAGGGACGGCACAGTTCGCGCAAACGCCCCCTGGCACGCCGACCAGCGCGCCCTTGAGCGAGTTCAGGTAGAGGTTCTTGCCGATCTTAAGTGGATAGTAGCGCAGGATGGTGTGCAGCATCGCCCCGAAAAGGATGCCGAAAGTCATGCCGATCTTCATGCTGTCGAGCCAGTTGACGGTTGCGGCGAGGATGCGCAGCCAGACAGGTGCGTCAGCCGCCACAGTCATCAGTTGGCTGCTGTACGCCATGCTCGGCAACGCCTCGCCGACATGTTCCGCCTTGCTGAACAGTTGGGGGTATCGGGATGCGAACCAGAAGGTGCCGAGCAAGACCGCCGTAACTCCCACCATGATGATGGGCCGCCAGTGACAGCGAACGCGGGCGATGCTGAAACGGGCAGTTGCCGTGCTCATGGACTCTCCTTGCCAAGAATGAACGCTAGTCTTGTGGCCGAACGTCACGTATCACTGGGCCGGCGGTGATGACTCTCCATCGGAATCCGGCCCGGCCGCCGGTTCCAGTGCATGCGATGGTTCGGCGATTCGATTCGGCGGGATGGATAGGTCGCTGTACGTCCGGAACTCGTCGCGATATCCAGAGATGAACTCTGTCTTGCGCCCACGCTGCAACAATAACTCGAAAACTCGATCAACACTTTCCATGCTATTTGCAGGTGTCGTCTCGGCGACGATCTGCTCAAGCTCTTCCAGCAAACTTCGCATTTCTTCGCTGCTGATCTTCGAATAGTCCGGATGGTAAGTGACGTTACCCCAGACATTGCAAGGCGTGACAAGAGCATTCTTCCAAGCATATCGATCCCAGCCATTTGGAGGAAACTCCCCGATACGATCTATGGTTGCAAGCTGGCGCTGTTGCAACTCAAACCATTGTAGTTGTTTCCACGACCACGCCGCAACCCACATGGCAAGCACGCAGGCAGCGAGAACGACGGGGGTTAAGACGTAGTTCCAGGCCTTGATTCGCATGTCAATGAGTTCGCCGAACGACAGCCGTAACCGGGCGGCCGCCAAGATTCTGATTTCAAAACCCGGGTTGCCGGCCGCTCCGGTTCACGGCATGGTTCGGCGCTCGGCTCTATTCGTTTCGCAACGAATTCAGGAATTGGCGAAACGACTTACGTAGGGCAAAATGGCTCTCCATCTCGTGGTCATAAAAGAAGATCCAGTCTTTCGTCACACCTTTGCATCCAATTACAAGAAGGTTGCCGCAGGGGTCTCTGGCAAAAGGAACGACGTTGTCGGCGGGATTCTCCTTCATATAGTCGCGATAAACGGACTGCAGCGGCTGATCGCAGTGATGAGGAAACTCTTCCTCGGGACTGGGGCGATAGTTGCGTTTTTCGCGAT
>JAQBZA010000512.1 GCA_027622795.1 Planctomycetota bacterium
CGTTGGCCCGCAGGAACGGGTTGACGAGCCCCGCCTGCCGCAGCCCCTCGAGACGATCCTCCAGGGCGGCACACTCTGGAAACGGTTCGTGGGCCGAGGCGTGCTCGTCGACCGGTTGCTTCACGACGACCGGCGCCGCCGCTGCCGCGACGGACCGATCACCGGCGTCAAACATGCAGGTGGACACGCATTCGATCAGGTCGCCGCATGTGGCGATGCTTTCCAGCCACTCGGCATGAAACCGCATGCCGTAGCGGCCCTCGAGGCGATGGATGGCGTCGAGAAACCGCGCGGCATCGATGCCGCAGGCGTCGAGCGATGAATCGGCGGAGAGGGGGCCGGAGCAGTCGGCTGGCCGCGCCCGATACAGCTCTTCAAACACGACCCGCGCGACCATCGCCTGGGTCTCGGCCTCGGGTGAACCACGATCAACCGTCGCTGCCATGCCTGCCATCGCATCCGCCATGAATGGCTTCCTCCGTTTCATGTTCCGTGCGAGCCACGAGGTCGACTATAGGGCATGGGCTCGCAATCCGAATAGGTTGCGGCCCGCAGCAATCAGGCAAACCTTGCCGAATACGTGAAGTTACGCACCAAGGAGCTTGCGGAGCACGAACGGGAGGATGCCGCCGGAGCGAAACTGGTCGAGCTCCACCGGCGTGTCGATCCGCACGAGGCACGGAATCTCGAGCACCGAGCCGTCCGGCCGGGTCGCCTTCACCACGACCGTCGCCCGCGGGGCCAGGCCCTCGAACGGAATGTCGAAGGTCTCTTCGCCCGTGAGCCCCAGCTTCTGCCAGGACTCGGGCAGCACCAGCGGCAGCACCCCCATGCCCACCAGGTTCGACCGGTGGATCCGCTCGAAGCTCGCGGCCAGCACCGCCCGCACGCCGAGGAGCATCGTGCCCTTGGCGGCCCAGTCACGAGAACTCCCCGTGCCATATTCGGTGCCGGCCAGCACCACCAGCGGCGTGCCGGCCGCCTTGTATTTCATGGCGGCATCATAAACCGGCATGATCTCGTCACCGGGCAGGAGCCGCGTCACGCCCCCTTCGGTGCCGGGGGCGAGCAGGTTGCGGATGCGGATGTTGGCAAACGTGCCCCGCGTCATCACGCGGTCATTGCCGCGGCGGGCGCCGTAGCTGTTGAAGTCAGCCGGGGGCACGCCATGGTCGATGAGATACTGCCCCGCGGGACTGGTCTTCGCGATGCTGCCAGCCGGTGAGATGTGGTCGGTCGTCACGCTATCGCCGAGCGCGAGCAGCACCCGCGCGGCGGCTCGGGCTCACGAGTCAGTTCCGCCAGAAACGGTGGCTCCTGGATGTAGGTGCTCGCGGCATCCCAGTCATACAACTCGCCGGCAGTGGTCGGCACCGCATTCCAGCGGGGGTTCGACTCCCACACGTTGCCGTAGCGAGTCTGGAATTGGTCGGGAGCGACACTCGTGGCCACCGTCTGCCGCACCTCCTCGGTGGTCGGCCAGATGTCCTTGAGAAACACGTCCTTGCCATCGCTGCCCTGGCCGATCGCCTCGCGATCGAGGTCGATGTCGGTTGTGCCGGCCAAGGCGTAGGCCACCACGAGCGGTGGGCTGGCCAGCCAATTGGCCTTCACGAGTGGATTGACACGGCCTTCGAAGTTGCGATTCCCGGAGAGCACGGCCGCCGCCACGAGGTCGCCCTCGGTCACCGCCTTGGCCACCGGATCGGGGAGCGGCCCCGAGTTGCCGATGCAGGTGGTGCAGCCGTAGCCGACGGTCTCGAAGCCGAGCGCATCAAGGTCCTTGTCGAGGCCGGATTTTGCCAGGTAATCGGTCACCACGCGGGATCCGGGGGCGAGGCTCGTCTTCACCCAGGGCTTGGTGGTGAGCCCCTTCGCAACCGCCTTGCGGGCCACGAGGCCGGCGGCCACCATCACGCTCGGGTTGCTGGTGTTGGTGCAGCTGGTGATCGCCGCGATCACGACCGACCCGTGATGGATCGTCGACGTGTGGCCGTTGCTGCCATTGGCGCTCCCCTGCACCGTGCCACTGGCCTCGAGAGCCTTTCCTTCCAACGCGAAGCCGCGCTGGGCGGTCGGGGCGGTAAGGGCCGCGGTAAAGGTCTCTTTCACGCGGGAGAGCGGCACCCGATCCTGCGGCCGCTTGGGGCCGGCGAGGCTCGGCACGACGCTCCCCAGATCGAGCGACAATCGCTTCGTAAATTCAGGGATTGGCGCGGCGTCGGTGCGGAAGAGCCCCTGCTCCTTCATGTACCGCTCCACGAGCGTCACCTGCTCTACCGGGCGGCCGGTGAGCCGCAGGTAGGCGAGCGTCTCGTCGTCGACCGGGAAGAAGCCCATCGTGGCGCCATACTCGGGCGCCATGTTGGCGATCGTGGCCCGGTCAGCCAGCGACATGCCCGACAGCCCCGGCCCGAAGAACTCGACAAACTTGCCGACCACCCCTTCCTTCCGCAGGATCTCGGTGACGGTAAGCACGAGGTCGGTGGCGGTCGCGCCGGCCGGCAGGCTG
>JAQBZA010000513.1 GCA_027622795.1 Planctomycetota bacterium
GGAGGTGGTCGCGCGGGAGTGGTCGCTCAAGGCGATGCACCGGCTGATATGCACGAGCCATGCCTACCGGCAGCAGAGTTTTGCCGTATCGGAAGCCGATCGGGCCGCTCAGATTGATGCCGACAACCGGTTGCTGTGGCGACAGAATTCCCGTCGACTCGACGCGGAAAGTCTGCGCGATGCAACGCTCTCCGTGAGCGGCTGTCTCAACGGCGACATGTTCGGCCCCGGCTATCGGGATTTTGCCTATGAAGAAGCCTATGCCCCTGTCTACACCTACATCACGCCCGACGCCCCGGACTTGTGGCGACGCACGATCTATCGGTTTGTCGTCCGCAGCACACCTCACACGTTCCTGACAACGCTCGACTGCCCCAACCCGGCCAACCTCACGCCCGCGCGGATCGAAACGACCACGGCCCTGCAGGCGCTCGCCCTCTTGAACAATGCGTTTCAGCTGCGGCAGGCGGAGCACTGGGCAAAGCGGCTGGAAACAGAAGCCGGCTCTGATCCGGCTGCTCAAATCCAGCGGGCGTTTCAGCTGGCTTTTGCTCGCGAACCGGCGGCAGCGGAAGCGACGGCTGCTGTCGACCTCATCGAGGCCGAAGGGCTCGTACAATGCTGCCGGATGCTCCTCAGTACGAATGAATTCATCACCATCGACTGACACGCTACGAGTGAGGAGGGGATGCACCATGGCTGCTGCTGGTTTTGCCTGCGGTCGACAGAGCGGTCCCGTATCGCGGAGAAATTTTCTCTGGGAACTCGGTGGTGGCCTTGGCGGCGTGGCCCTGACGGCGTTGCTGGCCGACGAGCAGGCTCAGGCGGAGGCTTGCGGGCTCGGTACCACGACCAGCAATCCACTCGCGGCAAAGTTGCCGATGTTTCCGGCCACAGCGAAGGCAGTGATTCAGATCTTCTGCCCCGGTGGCCTGTCACATCTCGACACCTTCGACTACAAGCCGGAACTGGTGAAGCGAGCTGGCACCCCGTTTGACACCAGTGGCGACGTGCAGTTTTTCGCCTCAAAGCCGGGAAACTGCCAGCCAAGTTATTGGCCATTTCGCCAGCATGGTCAGTGCGGCCGCTGGGTCAGCGACCTCCTACCCAATCTGGCCGGGCTGGTCGACGACATGGCATTCATCCACTCGATGCAGAGCAAGACGGCTCTCCACGGCCCGGCGATGTTCATGGCCAACAGTGGCTTCATTCTGCCGGGCTTTCCCTCGATGGGGGCCTGGGTCACCTATGGTCTGGGAAGCGAGGCCGACGACTTACCCGCCTTCGTCGTGCTTCCCGACATGCGTGGCCTCCCTCCCGGTGGGCCGATCAACTGGGGGGCCGGCTTCCTGCCGGCCATTCATCAGGGCACGGTCATCGAAACCGACAACAACAAGCCACCGATCGCCGATCTCTTTCCTCCCATGAACGACAGGCAGATTCTCGATGGTGAGCCGGCAGGACGTGAGTTCCTCGGACTGCTCAATAAGCGACACCTCGAGCCGCGGGCCGCCCAGAGCGAACTGGCCGCCCGCATTGCCGCCTATGAGCTGGCCGCCCGTCTCCAACTCTCGGCTCCTGAGGTGACCAATCTGGCGGATGAGTCGGCGATCACGACCGGGCGATATGACATCGACCACAAGTCGATCGGGCCGTTTGGACGGCAGTGCCTGCTGGCCCGTCGGCTCGTGGAGCGAGGCGTGCGGTTCGTGCAAATCTATTGCGGCGCGGAGAACACCGGCAGCGAGCCGATCCGCCCCAACTGGGACTCCCACGAAGACCTTGTCCGCGACCACGGGTACTGGGGGCCGATTCTCGACCGGGGCGCATCTGCCCTGATCACCGATCTCAAGGAGCGTGGCCTGCTCGACAGCACACTGGTGGTCTGTTCAAGCGAGTTCGGCCGCCAGCCCGCCGCACAAGGGAAAGGCCGTGATCACAACGCCGGGGCCTTCACCGTATGGATGGCAGGTGGTGGCATCAAGGGAGGAACTGCCTACGGCGCGAGCGATGATCTCGGTTTCGTGGCCGCGGAAAACCCCACGTATTGCTACGACCTGCACGCGACGGCGTTGCATCTTCTCGGCATCGACCACACGAGGCTTTCTGTTTACAACAATGGCATTCAACGGCGGCTCACCGATGTCCATGGCCACGTGATCGATGCCATCCTCGCCTGACTCTGCCACTTCTGCCGGTGCGATGATGACGAATGGGGGACGGGATGTCAGTTTTCTGTAGCCGAAAGACGATGCTCATGGCCGAGCGCACCGACCGTCGGCCCGCATGGCTGCCGCGATCTTGAGGCCATGAGCGAAGGGCCAGGCCGATCGCCCCACCGCCATACATGTCGCTGCGGCCGTCACCGGCGTCGCCGGAGTAGCCACAGTAGGGGAAGACGAGTTGGTCATCGAGCACCACGAAGACGCCCGTCGTGGTATGCACGTAGCCGCGGCCCGGCCCTGAGGCGTGCGGTCCATGCCGATGATCATCACGCCGGGCCGGGCGTTG
>JAQBZA010000028.1 GCA_027622795.1 Planctomycetota bacterium
TCGATCTTCTGCCGGCCCGTGGTCGTCGTGGCAATTCGCAACTCGTCATCGAACGACGGGTAGTCCACCGTCACCTTGAACATGAACCGATCCAACTGAGCCTCGGGCAGCGGATAGGTTCCCTCGTTTTCGATTGGGTTTTGGGTGCCGAGTACGAAGAACGGTCGAGGCAGTTCAAAGGTTCGCCCTGCGACAGAGATATGGTATTCCTGCATCGCCTGCAAGAGGGCGGCCTGGGTTTTTGGCGGCGTCCGATTCACTTCATCGGCCAAGACAAGATTGGCGAAGATCGGCCCCTGAACAAATTTCAGTTCGCGATGGCCGGTCGATTTATCCTCCTGAAGGATCTCCGTACCGGTGATGTCGGCGGGCATCAGGTCGGGCGTGAACTGAATACGGTTGAACTTGAGCGACAAGAGGCGTGCAAGCGTCGATATCATCAGCGTCTTGGCCAGGCCGGGAACTCCTTCGAGGATGCAGTGTCCCTGGCAAAACAACGCCGTGAGCATGAGTTCGAGTGGTTCCTCCTGCCCAACGATCACCTTGGCGAGCGACTCCCGCATCCGCCGATGGGCATCCGCAACCACCTCGGCCGCGGCGGCGACCGCTCCGCTGCGCCCAGCCGACACGTCAACAGTAGCCGAGTCCATACTTTGGTCTCCCGTAGGTTGGCGCCCGAAAAACAACACCGTGAACGCAGGCCACGCTCCCGTAGTTTGAACCCGGTGACAGACCGGGGTCAAACGCCCCCCCGAGCCCCGCAACCGGCGTCACCCGGATCGATAATCCCGCATCAATCCTTTATAGTGGCGGGGAAATCGTTGTTTCGGCTTCCTGCCCGATGGTGTAACGGTAGCACAAGGGATTTTGGTTCCCTTTGTCTAGGTTCGAATCCTAGTCGGGCAATTCTCGTGCTGTACTTCGACTGCAACGCCACCGTGCCGCTGCATCCTGCCGCTCGGCGGGCCTGGCTCGACGTGACCGATCGGGTTTGGCACAACCCATCGAGCCTCTATGCGGCAGCCACGGCAGCCCGCGACCTTCTCGATGACTGTCGAGAACGGCTCGCTGATCTGCTCGTCTGCGATCCCGCTCGGATCATCTTCACCGCGGGCGCCACAGCCGCGGTCAACATGCTGGCGCGTCACCTCGGCAGATCTGCACCAGCCCACGGGGGAGCGGTCATCTCCGCCATCGAGCATCCATGCGTGCGCGAGTCGTTCCTGGCGGCGATGCCGGGACGGACACGGGAAATTCCGGTCAATGGTCAAGGCGTCGTGGCCCTTGATGCGGTTGCCGATCTTCTCGATGCAGCCCCGCTCCCTCCCGGGGTCGTGTCGGTCATGGCGGCAAGCAACGAGGTTGGCACGATCCAGCCGTGGCGCGACGTGGCACATCTCTGCCATGCGCGACACGTCGCCTTTCATACCGACGCCGCCCAATGGCTGGGCAAACTACCGGCCCGCGGGCTTGGTGACTGCGACTGGGTGAGTGGCAGCGGCCACAAGTACGGTGGCCCGAAGGGTGTCGGGTTTTTGGTCGTCCCGATCGATGGCTCTACGTTTCGGGGTGATCGCGGTGGCCCGCAGGAAGACGGTCGGCACGCCGGCACCGAAGACGTCGCCGCGATCGCGGCCATGCTGGCCGCGCTCGAGGCCCGCGAACAGGAGATCGCCACCGGGATCGACGTGCGAGCGGCAGCCCGCGATGCCGCTGAACGTCGTCTTCAGGAACGATTGCCGGTTGCAATCGTAGTGGGACAGCAGACGGAACGGTTGTGGAATACTTCGGCACTGATCATCCCGGGGGCCGATGGCAGGAAGCTCGTCAGTCGACTCGAACGGGCCGGGGTGGCGGCCTCAACAGGATCTGCCTGCAGTGCCGGCAGCGACTCGACGTCCCGTATCACCACCGCGATCGGAGCCGACGCCTTGGGTATCACCGCAACAGATCTCCGCGGCATGGTCCGGCTGTCGGCCGGCTGGGACACTCCTGCCGCGGCCTGGATGAAGGCGGCAGACGCAATCGTCGAGGCCGTGCGGGGAGACGGTGAACATCTGCCTCGGGTATCGCTCACGGAGATGCGCTGATCGCTGCGGCCCGCTCGAAAGCCGCAACAGTGAAGACGACAGGATAAAGATCCTCAGCGTACCAGAGCTTGGCGAAGTAGAGTCCGATCGGAGCTGTAGGAAAGTTTCGACCTCCTGCAGTTCGGGACAGGAGCCAGTGGATGCCCTGCTCGACAGCCCCGGCAGCCTGCCGTCGAAGCTCGGCCGTTCCGTCTCCTCCACAGAGAAAACCGGCCAACGCCTCGACCGTCACGGCCGTCTCTTCAATCGACGGAGCCAGTCCCGGCCCCCCTCCCACGCCACCATCGTCCGCCATCGCCCGCACAAGCCAGGCGACACCACGCACGTCGCCAGTGGCCAACACCACCTTCGCCGTTCCATAGACTGGATTTTCCTGCGTCGGATGATGTTCGTTTCCAAACCACAGCGGCACCCAAGAGCCGTCTTGCCGCTGGGTCGACGCGAGATAGCGACGAGCTTTGGCGACCGCCCGATTGGCAGCGACGTCGGCATGACAGACATGCGACCACATGGCCACAGCCCTCAGAAAATGGGCCGTGATGTCCGGGCATGACGTATCGAACGGCAGTCGTCCCCAGCCTCGGCAAAACGTG
Source organism: Planctomycetota bacterium (assembly GCA_027622795.1). Taxonomy (GTDB): domain Bacteria; phylum Planctomycetota; class Planctomycetia; order Pirellulales; family UBA1268; genus CACORA01. Next base: position 2,684 of record JAQBZA010000028.1, read on the forward strand.
GGCATGCCACCATCCCGGTTGGCGAGGTTCTCCAACCATCGCAGACCAGCGGCAGCTGCCTCACGAACAGTGGCTGGCATCGCCCGTGATTCATGGCGTTCCAGACGTGCCAGCGTCAGCACCGCCCCGCTCGTGTCATCGGCATCCGGCACTCCCCCCGGCAGATTGGTCCACGCCCAGCCCCCGGGAGCCGCTCCCGTGTAGGGATGCACGTCGCGCCACTGCTGTCCAAGCAGCCACTCCCGGATCGACTCACGCGCGGGCGCGTCAAGGTGAGCCGGCAGGGATCCGCCTGCCGCCAGGGCGTTCACGGAAAGAGTCGTGCCCCAGGTGGCCAGATTTGTGTCGATCGGCCAACTGCCATCATCTCGTTGCGAGTGAACAAGAAAGGTGACGCCACGGCGGGCCACCGCATGATCGGCCCGGCCCATACCGGCGAGGCTCATGGTGACGAATGATGTCAGCGGCGTGGCCTCCAGGAAGCCGCCATTGGGCGGCTGAATCGCTGCGAGGGTGCCGAGCGTCTGGTCCACTGCGAGGGAGCGGACGAAGGCGACCGGTCCGCGGCGAGCCGCATGGGCATGCCGCACCTGTCCGATCGCGATCAGTGCCGGCAGGGCGTAGCTCACGACCTGCATGTTCACAAGGCGGAACCATGACTGCGGCAGTGCCGCCAGTTCGAAGGGAAGTTGCGGCACCGTGGCCCAGACGGCAGGGTCCCGAGGATCACCAAACCGTCCACAGAGCACGACAAGCGTCAGGATCGGCACGCTAAAGGTGCGGTCTTTCCCGTAGATCTCTGCCAAGGCGGCAGCGATGCGGGCCGCCTTGAGGTCACCGGTGCGCTCGGAGATCCAGACGGCGGCCCGTGCGATCGAATCGCTGATGTCAGATCCCCCTGAATCGTTTCCAGTCAATTCGTCAGCAACGGCACCGAGCGTCGCCCAGCACAACAGCGTCGTCGAAAGATTCCCCAGGCTCGCCGGGGTGTCGCCCCAACCACCTTCGGGCAGTTGCGTGTTGATCAGCCACGCCACCCCGCGACGGATCGCATCGCGATGGACGTGACGATCAACCAGCCGCAGGGCGGTGACGGCCGTCGCCGTGGCCAAGGCACTCGACGACAGCTGCCCGCTCCAGTGGCCAGAGATTCCGCGCGCCGCCAAGAGCGTGTCGACGGCCCGTTGGCGGCAGGCGGTGAACTCAGCAGACTCCAGCACATTGAGGCCATTCATGGCTTGATTCACGTGGTTTGTCAGACGCTTGCGTGACCGAGGGCCACAAGCCCGTAGAACGTGTATTCGGCATCCGCATGATCGTCGGCCCACGACCCGTAGAAGGCTCCCTCGGCCGACCACAGCGAGTCAAGGAAGTCGAGCGTGCGGTCGCGGGTGTCGCGCCATCGGGCATCGATTGCATCAAGCGCGTGCAATGCTACTGCCGTCGAGAGGAGATCGGGCATCGGCACGTCGACAGACACCCGAAACCCGCCAGCCGGATGACGCTGGGCGAGGAGAAATTCCGCCGCCCCCTCCGGCACCGGTATTTCGAGCGACACGAGCGTGGCAATCGCCGCCGCCGTGGCCGTTGTGGAGCCGATCGGCTGCCCAGCCGTGTTGGCCCAGCCACCATCGCCACTCCGCAGCGTTTCGAGACAGTGCGCAACGCTCTTGCGGTCTGCTGGAGGCATCATCGGCTCGCCAAGATCCGCAGCGGCATTGACCGCGAGGAAACACCCATAGGCGGTACCGGATGGCTGATCGGGCACGGCAGCATAGCCGCCGTCGGCTGCCCGATGACGTGCGATGCGCTCTGCCAGGGCAGCGCGGTGATCATGCCGGAAGACGGCCGCCGGCTGGGCGGCCCATGCCCGGGCAAGGCAGCAGCTATGGACAAAGTCAAGCGCTGCACCAGCGCCGAACCCATCGAGCCACCGCCGGGTGCGGCCGGCCGCCACAGAATCCGTTTCGTCGGTCGGCAGGGCGTCGAGCGCGAGGAGGGCGTCGAGGGCAAACGGGGTGTAGTACAGATCGGCTCGACCGTCGCGGTTCGCATAGCCACCATCGGGGAGGGCGAGCCCACGGAGAAACGTGGCCACCAACTCTGCCGATTCACCCAGCGACCGTTTGGCCAACCGGGCCACTTGGATCATCTGGAGTCGCCGGCTCATGCCGAAGCCACGGGCGAGGGCGCCGCATCGCCGGCTGCCCGCGCCGCCTCGCGGTTTCGTGCCTTCGTTTCCTGCTCCCGGCAGTAGCCTTCAAACGAGAGTTCGTTGAATATGCGGGCGACGATCCGCCGCAGGAGGCCCTTCAGTGTTGGATCGGCCAATCCGTCGAGGGCCCGCACCGCCTGCTCTTTGTATCCTTCCAGCAAGAGCGCCGCCTTTTCGTCAGCCTTGGCCAGTTGGATTGCCCCCCGCAAGCGCTCCGCGGTGATCGCGGTGTCGGGCCGACCGGCTGCCAGCCCCCCCAACAACACGCGGTCGTCGCCCCGCGCCCGCTCGGCGGCGAGAGCGATAACGACGCTGGGGCGTGCTGCCGCATCGCGAAGAAGGCCGGCATCGTCGAGGAGGTCCTCAAGGTCATCCTTGATCTGGTAGGCAACACCAACCGCGTCACTGTACGCCCGCAAGGCGGCGGCAAACTCCTCAACGCGACCGGCAGCAATGGCGCCGAGTTGCAGAGCGACATCGAAGGCTGGCGCCGTTTTCAGGCGGAAAATCTCCAGCACCTGGCGACTCGACAATGCCGACGGATCACGACTCCAAGCCAGTTCCGCCCCCTGCCCCCGGCACAGCAGCCGCTGGGCAGTTGATGCCTCCCAGACGGCGGCGCGCACGCGATCACCGTCAAGGCCCGACTCGGCAAGGAGCCGGTAGCCCTCGCCGATCAGCGCGTCACCAACATTGAGGGCGATCGGTATGCCGTATTCACCACACAGCGTCTGCTCACCGTAGCGTTCCAGATCGCCATCCTCGATGTCATCGTGCGCCAGAGAGGCCTTGTGAAAGCACTCGACGGCCACCGCGATTCGCTGGATAACCTGCTGCTCACTGCCCTGGTCCGGCTGCAACGCCGCGTACACCGAAGCCGCGAGAAACGGCCGCCACCGACGTCCACCCACGGCAAGCCAATCGCGGGCCACTTCCTCGGCATGTCCCTGCGGCGGCCCCATCAGTTCGTCGAGCACGGGCCGGTCAAACCAGGTCTTCACGCGATCATGCAGGCTGCCCAGATCAAGCCGCCGTGAGCGATCAGCCGCCTCGAGATGGATGTAATCCCACACCCAATCAACGTCAACCGTCGTGTCGATGCAGTCGTCCTGCAACAGGGGAACAGCCACCGCCGGCACCGCCGCTGCCTGCACGTGCGGAAAGGTTTTTTCCAGCACCGGCAGGCAGCTGACCCCAACGATCGCCTCGATCTGCCCGGTCTGGATCATGGCCATTACGAGCGCCGACCCCTCAGCAACCAGCACAGCGTAGCCGAGCCGCTCGGCCTCATGCTGAAAATCCTGGATCGAGCAGAGACCACACTGCTTGCAGAGAAGGCCGAATTCATCGAACGGAGCCGGACAGCGATTCTCCTCGCGGAGGCACTTGGGCATGAGGAGCAGCCGTTTTTCAAAGGGCACAGCCGCCAGAGCATCGCGCCACGATTCGTTGTTTACAAGCACTACGGCGTAGTCGAGATACACCTCGGCCAGCCCGGTCTCAGCGAGTGCCGACCGGGCCCGGCTGTGAAGCTCGTCCATGCTCAGCGGCGGCACGGCGCGGACGTGGGCCATGCCGCGTCGAATGGCCTCCAGCAGTGCATCGCGGTCGGGCTTTGTCTGTGGAATTGACGGGTGCGGCGGTCGGGAGCGAATCAGCGCGGGCGGCACGGGCGCCGGCAGGATCGCCAACGGAATCGATGACGGATCGGCAGTTGACATCGAACAACCTCCAAAGCCCTAGGCTCTGTCTGAAAACCCAGTACCGAGCTTTGAGCGGCTCATTTGCCCTCTGGCTGCTTCGCCGTTCTTGCCAAAGACCAGAGCAGCCCGCTCTCCAGCCCACGGTAGTCTTTTCTGACAGAACCTAGTATGCCTTCTTCACCAGGCTGATGTCAGGTGGCTGCCTCTGCGGCCGCTTTGGCGGCCGCAGCACGGGCAGACGCCTCCTCCGCCCGTCGCTGAATTTCCTCGGGACTCGGCAGGGCGTCGAGCACCTCACGAGGAATGGAGGCCGCTTCAGCGAGTTTGGTCAGGCAGCGACGCCGCTCGGCCAGGGCCTGATCGGCCGACCGCTCGCGTGAAAATCGCTTCTGGGCCTCGGCGCTCCGTTCGCGCAACTTGGCGTAAATGTCTCCGCCGAGCAGCGCCGAGATGTCGACCTTCATTTTTTCACGAGTGACGTCGGCCTCCGACACCGGGCCACCGTCGATGGGACCGGCATGATACTTCGGAAACATGATCGCGACGTCGGGGCAGACGCGTGAGCAGGCCGGACAGTTCACCTTGCAGTTCGCGGGATTTTCCACTCGTAACTGGTGGTTTTCCGACACGCCGTACACGTCGAACAGGCAAAAGCTCAGGCACTGCATGCAGTTGGTGCACCGTGCCGGATCGACGACAGGAAACCACGGCTTCCACGCCTCGAGGCCAGCATGCTGACCACCGTCCACCGCCACGTCGGGACGATTCATCCGCCGATCACCACGCGCCACCTCCACAGCCTGCACCGCCTCGTCAACAGACGCGCCGGTGATGTCACAGACCACGACCGTTACGCCCGCCACGTCTGGTGGACCACCGCCAAACCGCCCGATCACCACGAAGGCCCCATCGGGCGACGCTGTGGCGGCACTCGCGCCGGCAAGCGTCACGGCATAACCACGATCGAGCAAGGAGGCAACAAGCCGGCCCCGATCAGTGGGAGGCAGAGGATCGGCACCGTTCCCTTCGTAGACGACGACTCTCGGCGGCAGAAGCGCGACGCTCATGGCGTGGCCTCCCGGGCGGTCACTCCCCGCGCAAGGCCGTCGAGCACAGCGGCAGCCGAGTCGGTTCGCATATTGAGAATTTCGACACCCTCGTCGGGAAGCGGGGCATCGGCTAATGCAAACAGCCCGCGGACAGCCCGCGGCCAACAGGCGGCGATCTTCAGATGGGGGGCTCCGCGAACGAGGTCCTGAAGATGCGGATCGCGGCGGGCGGCCATCTCACACAGATCGGGCACGGCTTCAAAGGAAACTCCCGATGTGGCGAGGCCCTCGAGCACGGCAGCCTTGACCTCGGCCGGCACCACCTGCGCGTAGGCGCACCGACAGTAGAGGATTCGCGGCGCGGCATCGTCTTTCACACTCATCGTTGCGCGATCTCCTCCGCGGCGCGGTAGACACCAAAATCATTGAACCAATATCGCTTGGCGAAGCGGTACATCCAATGCTTTTCAGGAATTTCACGACCCGGAAGATCCTGGCTCGACCGGGGCGTCATCGCAAGCAACTCCTCCCGCGCCGTTCCCCGCTGGGTCGTATCACGAGCCCCGTGTCGATCGGCGATCTCGAGAACAAGGCGTGGGTTTTCGAGGACCACGCAGCCCCGGCTGTGACCGGCGGCTGCCTGCCGCATGTCGGCCAGAAATGCCGACTGCGTGACCTTGTCGTAAAACGACCCTCCACCGACGTTTTCGACCGCCAACTGGATGATCGGACAGGGCTCGATGCCACCCGATGGGCCCACGTGGTGCGTGAGGCCTGTCGCCATCGGGCACAACGCCGACCCCTCACCATCGTAGTAGGCGTCGACGATCACGATCGGCTGCTTTGCCCGCTGCTCCACCACGAACCGCCGCACGCGCACCAAGTCATCGGGCGAGAGCGCGAGCTCCGGCGTGGCATCGGGGCCCACTGGGCGATACCCATGAAACCACGCGTAATGAACCCCCAGGTCGATCAGTCGCCGGAGCCAATCTTCCGTGAGTAGGGTATCGAGGTTGGAGCGACACAGGCTGGAAGCCACACCCGTCACGAGCCCCGCATCGAGGCAGGCATTGAGGCCACGCAACGACCGGTCGAGCACGTTTCGCGATCCACGTCGCACGTCACTCACCGACGCATCCCCCTCGATGCTGACCAGGGGCGTCGCGTTGGCGAGCCCCCGCAACCGCTGGGCGATTTCCGGCGTGATCAACTGGCCGTTGGTAAAAATCTGGAAATAACAGTCACGATGCGCAGCAAGCAGGTCGAGCAGCTGGGGGTGGAGGAATGGTTCGCCGCCAAGCAGGCCAAAAAATGCATTGCCATGGGCTTTCGCGTCACGCACGATCGCGTCGAGTTCGTGCAACGGCACCATCTCCCGCGGTGCCGCCACGTCGACCCAACAGCCCTGACACCGCAGATTGCAGGAATTGATCACCGAAAGATGGAGAAATGGCGGAAAGATGATCCCCTGTCTGGCTCGGGCCTTAAACCGCTCCACCGACAGCATCCCCTTCACCCCCAAGCTCCAGGCAAACTTCCAGAGGCATCGCGGCGCTACGGTGGTGGTCATCCGATACGCGATTTGGGGCAGCACCATGGCAGCAGTCCATCCGGAGCGAATGAAGGTGGTTTAAAGCCGGGCAGTGAGGCGGTGCGTCGGCACCGGGCGGCCCGGGCGAAAGTGCTCGATGTGCAGGATCGTGCACGGAAGGCGGGCGGCAATAGCATCGAGCGTCAACCGCACCGCCGACTCGAGATCCTCGGGCGCGGCCTCAGCGCGGAGGTTGAGCAGCAGGCGACCAATGTCGACCGTCTCAGCAAGACGATGCGACACAGCCGGTTCTTCCTCAGTCCGCACGAGGTTCGCGGCCGCCAGTTCGAACGGATCCCCTTCAACAGAGAGCGTGCCCTTCATGTGGGCAACTTCATGCCCCGACTGGGCGAGCGTCTCACGGACCCGCGACAGGATTTCGACGAGCAGGCCCGTACCGTCGAACTCGGCGGCGTCAGCGGCGCCAATGCGCACCTCGGCATTGAGCCATCCCAGGAGGGATTCGCCGTAGGCATATTCGTCATAGTCGATCTCTGCGATCGCGGACGCCTGTGACGCGCCTGCCTGCAGCGTCTCAAACCAGGGGTCGAGCCCTGTGCCATCGCGGGCCGAGCAGGCATGAATCACCGCCTGGGGCGCGACCGCCGCGATGGCCTGCCGCAGTCGGCCCAGTCGTGGCGGATCAACGAGATCGCTCTTATTGATCACAATGATCTCCGCCTCCTCCAACTGCTTCCGATAGATGTAGCAGACATGCTCTGAGAGGCTGGCCGGTGCGAGCCCGAGCACCCGCTCAGCCCGCAAGGGATCGACCACTGCGGTCACCGGAGCAACTGTGAACCGATCGCCGTAGATCTGCTCAAGAGGCAGACTCACCGTGGCCACGAGGTCGGTGCAGCTTCCCACCGGTTCGGCGATGAGTACATCGGGGGCCGTGTCACGCATCAGGGAGTCGGCCGCTTCGACGAGCGAGTTGAAGCGGCAGCAGAAACAGCCCCCCACGATTTCCTCCACGGGCATTCGCCTGGCCGAGACAAGCGCCGTGTCGACCAGCCCCCCACCTTGGTCATTGGTGATGAGACCAACTCGCAAACCACGGGCAGTGAGCCACTCGGCGAATTTCAGGATCGACGTCGTCTTTCCCGCGCCAAGAAAGCCGCCAATCATCACGTAGCGAGCCTTTGCATGGTCTTCCGCGAGTTGCATTGTCGTGCTCCTTGTCATTCACCCGTCGCGGCTACCGAGAATGGTGGCTGAGTCCCGGGAGATCAGCCATCGGTGTGCGGATTATCATCATACCGTGAATTCTGAAGCCGATCGATGGTTTCATTGAGCAACGCGATGTAGCCGTGAACGTCGAGTGTGCCCGATTCCGGCACGCCCTCGACCGTATACAACCACCCGGCAACGTACGGATCAGAGTGGGTCAGGCACGCGTCGGCTGTCAGTGCCGGATTCGCCTCCTGAAAAACCCCGTCTACAACGCAGAACAGATCACTCACGGCCTTGAAGCCCTCGACCGTGCCGAGCCGCTGTCCGGAATGCACGCGGTCTCCAGGCTGCACGGCAAGCGCCATCTCGACCAACTCACCGAGCATCCGCGTCGCGAACTTGGTGAATCCCACCCGCCACAGGCAGCGGAGACTGGGGACACCAGCGTCGCTCGCCGCGCTCGCGGTGGCCGGGTGAATCCAAAAGTGTGACGGAGCGTAGCGGTAGGCGACGGGGAACCGTGCTGAGAAGTTCGCATGCCGAAAGCGGACGGTTTCCATGATCAGGCATCGTCCCGCAGCAAGGTGTAGACAACCACTCCCCCAAGCGCCCCCATCACGGGAGCAACGAGGTAAATCCACACGGCCCCAAGTTGGAGGGTTACAAGAGCCGGTGCCAGCGAGCGGGCGGGGTTCATCGAGGCGCCGCTGATCGGCCCGGCAAACAGCGCCTCGAGGCCGATCAGGCCACCGACGGTGATTCCGGCCAGCAGCCCGCGTTCCTTTGATCCACTCGACACGCGGAGGATCACCACCATCAACATCATTGTGCAGACCACCTCCAGGATGAAGGATTGCCACACCGGTCCGGAGGGCAGTGTGGCCCCCAGCGTGGCATGCTGCGGAAACAGGCCGCGCACGAGCAGGCTGGCAGCCACGCCACCAACCATCTGGCTGGCGATGTACGGCATCACAGCCGTCGCCGGCAGCCGCCCCGCCGTCCACATGCCAAGCGTGACGGCCGGGTTCAGGTGGGCACCAGAGATGTCGCCCACCGTGTGGATCATCGCCATGACGACGAGTCCAAAGACGATCGCGATCCCGGCATGCGTGATCGAACCTCCCGACACGTCATTGACGACAATGGCACCAGTTCCGGCAAACACCAGACAAAACGTTCCGAAGACCTCGGCGAAAGCGCGGTTCGGCATGACACCTCTGTGGGAAAAGCACCAACCGGCCTACCGTCGCAAGCGGGTAATGAGGGCGGCGATATCGGCAGGAATCCGGCTTTCGAAGTGTAACGCGTCGCCAGTCCTTGGATGCACAAATCCAAGTTCGGCGGCATGCAGCGTCACACGGGCCGCGCCAGAGCGATCCGTCGCCTTCGCGCCCCGCGGCGCGGAGTAAACTCGCTCGCCGCAGAGCGGATGGCCGCTCTCGGCGAGGTGAATGCGGATCTGATGCGTGCGGCCGGTTTCGAGCTGGCATTCGACAAGGGTGTAAGCGTCGCCGAAGTGTTCGACCGGCTTGACGTGCGTCACGGCCCGTTTTCCTTCGGTCGGGTCGCCGGCATCTGCCGGGTTCTTGGAGCCGCGACGCCCGTCGCCCCGATCGCGGACAAGGTTGGAGATGATCGTGCCCTCGCCGACGCGGCCAACGGCGACCGCGAGGTAGCGGCGCTGGGTAGTGTGCAGCCGGAATTGCTCGGCGAGGATTCGCCCTGCCGGCACCGTTCGGGCAAACACAATGAGGCCACTCGTCTCACGGTCGATGCGGTGAACCGGATAGACCGGCCCGGATCGGGTTGACTTCTTTGGCTCCACAGGTCGGCCACCTGGCTTGGCACCACGCGGCTGCCGCGAACCGCGGCCGGCCAGCGCGCGGCTGATGATTCCGGGTAACATCTCATCGAGCGTGGGCTGCACTTGTTTCCGCCGGGCGGGCCACGATGCTTCTTCGTGGTGCCGCGTGGTGGTGATGCCGGAGGGTTTGTCGACCACGACCACATCGTCGTCGATGTAGACGATCTTCACGTCGCGGGGCTTCGGTGGCGGGGCGGCAGCGGCCTCGAGCACCTTCACCACCTCGCCATCCTTGAGCCGCCGCGCCTCGTCGGTGCAGACGTTGCCGTGGATCATGACATGCCGCGACCGCACCAGCTTCTGCACCCGCGACCACGGCACGCCGCCAAGCTTCCCTCGCAAAAAAGCCGCCAGCGTCTGCCCCCGCTCTGCATCCGTGACGTGATACACCGGGCCGGAAGTTTGTTTCATGTCACTACGGTATCACGAGCCACGCGATATCGATGCCGCCTCATATTTCGGCAAGCCGGGGATCGGGCAAGGTCGAGCCGAGTATGCGTATCCTCGCATCCCGAAGGCGAGGCCTTGCCCGTCCCCGGCGGTTTGAGCGCGAAGACTTCTGCCGTTCCGGCAGCAATGGACGCAATGAGCACATACCCTGCCCGACGCGGCGAGCCCTACCCTTGACCCATTTTTCCAGCCATTTACACTCTGTGGGGAGGCCTCACCACGGCTGCCTCCGGCTGCCTCTTTTCGGCCAGTCTGCTTCTCTCCGTGAGGATCCATCGTGCCCGGAACGTGCGTCATCGGTCTGCAATGGGGTGACGAGGCCAAGGGCAAACTCGTCGACGTCTTCACCGAGCAGCATGACATCGTCGTCCGCTATGCCGGTGGAGCCAATGCGGGCCATACGGTCGTTTCGGGTGGCCAGACCTGGAAGTTGTCGCTCATCCCCAGCGGGATTCTCCGCGACGGTGTGGCATGCGTCGTAACCGGCGGCGTTGTGCTCGATCCGGCCGCTGTCATCAAGGAGATCGACGGCCTCGAATCACGGGGCGTGACGGTGACCGGCAAACTGCAGATCAGCGATCGGGCGCATGTCGTGTTTCCCTGGCACATCGCCGAAGACAAGGTGCTCAACGAGAGCCTTTCCGGCGGAGAGTCGATCGGCACGACCGGCCGTGGCATCGGCCCCTGCTATCGCGACAAGGTAGGGCGGTCGTTGGCCGTTCGCCTGGGAGACATGTATCGCGCTGACTTTCCGGCCAAGCTCGCCCACATCGTGGCGGTGAAGAAGCGGCTCCTCGGTAGCGGCCAGGCCGACGATCTCGACGCCGACGCGATCCTGAAACAATACGAGGCGTATGCCGAGCGACTGCGGCCCTACGTGGCCGACACCACCGCCTTTCTGCTCGACGCGGTCGAGGCGGGCAAGCGGGTGCTCTTCGAAGGGGCGCAAGGGGCGTTGCTCGACATCGACCATGGCACGTTTCCGTTTGTCACCAGCAGCAATTCCTCCGGCGTCGGCGTGGCGAGCGGGTCGGGCGTGCCGGGGCGGTGGGTCGAGCGGGTGATCGGCGTGCTCAAGGCCTATTCGACGCGGGTCGGCGGCGGGCCGATGCCGACCGAGCAGGACAATGCGACGGGGCAGTTTCTCCGCGACCGCGGCAATGAATACGGCACGGTCACCCGGCGGCCGCGGCGGTGCGGCTGGTTTGACGCCGTGGCCGCCCGCTACACCGCGCGGCTCTCCGGCGTCGATGAGCTCGCCGTGATGCTGCTCGACGTGCTCGGCGGCCTGGATGAGCTCAAGATCTGCACCGCCTATGAGATCGATGGCAGGCAGACGAGCCAGTTTCCCAGCCATGCCGACGACCTCAAGAAGGCCGTGCCCGTGTATGAGACGCTCCCCGGCTGGCAGGAGGATATCTCCACGGTGCGGAAGGAATCCGACCTGCCCGCCGCCGCGAGGCGGTATCTTGCCCGGATCGGCGAACTGCTCGGCCGGCCGGTGACGATCGTTTCCGTCGGCCCGGATCGTGACCAGACCATCACCTGTCGTCCCTCCGCCCCAGCCGCAGCACCATGGCCATCTCCTCCCCAGCCAACTCCGGCGAACGCATGACGGCGACGGCCGCGGAGCAGCCGGCGGCCATCGATCCCGATCGTCTGCCACGCCACATCGCCATCATCATGGATGGGAATGGTCGCTGGGCGCAGCAGCGGGGCCTGCCGCGGATCGAAGGGCATCGCCACGGCGTGAAGAGCGTGCGACGGATCACCGAAGAGTGTGCTCGGCTTGGTGTCGAGCAGCTCACGCTCTACTGCCTCTCGAGCGAAAACTGGCGGCGGCCGCAAGCCGAGCTCTCGTTTCTGATGCACCTCCTCGAGCAATACATGATCGAGGAGCGGGCCCTGCTCATGCGGGAGCGGATTCGCGTCGGCATGATCGGCCGTCGTGAGGGCATCCCCGACTCGACGCTGGCCGAGTTTGATCGCACCGTCGAGATATGTGGCGACAACGACGGGCTCCGGCTGTGTCTCGCGGTCAACTACGGCGCCCGCGCCGAGATCGTGGAGGCCGCCCGACGGCTGGCCGAGGAGGCGCAGGCCGGCCGGCTCGCCCCTGCCGCGATCGACGAGGAAACCTTTGCCGCCCAGCTCGATACGGCCGGCATGCCCGACCCCGATCTGCTGATTCGCACCGCGGGCGAGATGCGGGTGAGCAACTTTCTTCTGTGGCAGATCAGCTATGCCGAGCTGTGGGTGACCGACGCCGCCTGGCCCGACTTCGACGAGTCGCATCTGGCTGCCGCCATTGCGTCGTATGCTGCCCGCGACCGCCGCTTCGGAGGGCTCTCCCCAAAATGACACCTACCTCGTCGTTCTTCAATCGTGTGGTTGTCTCCACTGGCCTGATCGTGTCGTTCACGGCGCTGGCCTGGGCCGACGCCGCGGGCTTCATGGGTGTGACGCCGGCCTGGTGGCTGCTGCCGATCCTCGTGCTCTTCGCCGTGGGTGGCGTCAACGAGTTGGTGCACCTTTTCAATGCCCACGACCTGCTGATGCCGGCCTGGACGCTCCGCGGCGGTGTCGTCGCCACGTTTCTATCCGTTGCCTTCGGCACGCAGTGGTTTGTGATGAAGACGGGAGAGGCCGCGCCGGTGGCGGCGCTGAGCTGGGCGTTGGTGGCCTTCACCGTGGCGGCCGGCTGCCTGTTTGTGCTGGAAGTGATCGGCTACCGGCCGCAGGGGCGGTCGCTCGAGCGGCTGGCCGCGGGCTTCTTCATCCTTGCCTATCTTGGCGTGCCGATGGCGTTTATGGTGAGCCTGCGGCTGCTGTGCGTGGAGAATCTCGGTGTGGAGCAGCGCGGCCCCGATCACCTTGGGATCCTGCCGCTGGTGAGCATGGTGGCTGTGGTGAAGGCGGGCGATATTGCGGCGTATCTGGTGGGGTCGCTCGTCGGCGCAACGAAGATGGCGCCGGTGCTCAGCCCTGGGAAGACCTGGGAGGGGGCCGCAGCATCGCTGGCTGGGTCGGCGGCCGCGGCGTGGCTCGTGCTCGAGGGGCTGGGGATGGCCGCGCCGGGCCTGGCAGTGCCAGCTCA
>JAQBZA010000029.1 GCA_027622795.1 Planctomycetota bacterium
CCCGGGTCGGGGAAGACTGGAAGACGCCCGCCGGCCGGGAGATCGTGTGGCGAAGCCGCGCAGCCGACACGCCGCGGCTGCTCTGTGAGTTGATCGGCGACCCGGCGATCACGACGGCTGAGTCGCTGGCGCTGGTCCGTGCGCTCGATTTTCAAGGCCCGACCGCAATGCACCGTGAGGTACGGGCGGCGGTCGCGTCGTTTTCGGCACCGGAGGAAAAACTCCGCGTGATCCTCCCGGAGCTTGTCGTGCGGCTGGACACGACGGCGGCTGAGGACACTGCGATTGCGAAGCGAATCAACGAGGCGACAGGCTATGTCGCTGGCACTCAGGCGTTTGTCGACATCGTGAAGCGGTTTCAACTGCGTGATCGGGTGCCGGCAGTTATCGCACTGGCAGCCGCTCCCGGCACCACGGAACAACTCGCCGTGTCAGCGGCGGCGGCAGGCGTCGCCCTCGGCGACGCGACCACGCTGCGAGACGGTGTGGCGGCGGTCGATGCGGCGGCCGTCCCGGCACTCCTCGCAGCATTCGGCTCCACCAACAGCATGGTCGCCCGAGCCTTCTTGGAACAGTTGGTTGCCGATGCGGACACACCCGCGGAGACGAGAGCTGCAGCAGTGCTTGGCCTCGGACGGACTCAGGCCGGCGCGAAGCGGCTCGTTGAACTGGCCGCAGCTGATCAGTTGGTCGGCACGCTCCCCCAGGCGGCGGCTGCGGTGATCGCGCTTTCGCCCTGGGCGGACATCAAGCAGGCGGCGGCGAAGGTGCTGCCGATGCCGCAGCCCAAGGGTGGCGGGGCATTGCCCACGATCGCCGATCTGTCGCGGCGGGGCCGGGGCAATGCGTCGCGGGGCAAGGCCGTGTTTGCGGGCGTCGGCACGTGTGCGAAGTGCCACGTCGTGGGCGACGAGGGGAAGGCTGTGGGGCCGAATCTTTCTGGCATCGGAGCAAAGCTCTCCCGCGTGGCCCTCTACGAGGCGCTCCTCGCCCCGTCGGCGGCGATCAGTCATAACTACGAGACTTACACGGCGGTGCTCGATGACGGCCGGGCGGTGACGGGCCTGCTCGTGTCGCAGTCGCCGGCCGAGGTCGTGATCCGTGGCGCCGACGGCATCGACGTCACGATGAAAGCTGAAAGCGTGGAGGAACTCGTCAAGCAGCCGGTCTCGCTGATGCCGGCCGATCTGGCCGGCGCGCTCACGGTCGATGAACTGGTCGATCTCGTCGCCTGGCTGGAAACGCTGCGGAACTGATTTCGTTGCGCCGAAGCCGAACCGCGTGCTTCCGCTCAGGCGAGGATGGGTTCGATCACATGGCCGTGGACGTCGGTCAGCCGCCGCTCGATCCCATTGTTGTAGAACGAGAGCCGGGTGTGATCGAGGCCGAGCAGGTGCAGGATTGTGGCGTGGAGATCGTAGATGGTGGCCACGTTTTCCACGGCCTTGTAGCCGAATTCGTCGGTGGCCCCGTGGTGATAGGCCCGCTTCACGCCCGCCCCGGCGAGCCAGACCGTGAATCCCGACGGATTGTGGTCACGGCCGTTGGCCCCCTTCTGGAAGGTCGGCATCCGGCCAAACTCGGTGACAAACGCCACGAGCGTTTCGGCCAGAAGGCCACGGTTTTTGAGATCGTGAAGCAGGCCGGCCACCGGCTGGTCGAGGATCGGGCCATGCACCGCATACTGATCGACGATCTTCTTGTGGCCGTCCCAGTTGCCAACGCCTTCGCCCATCGCGTATGCGCCGTTGAAGAGTTGCACAAACCGCACCCCCTTCTCGACGAGCCGGCGGGCAAGGATGCAGTTGCGAGCAAACCGGGCCTTGAGTGAGTTTTTCACATCATCGGCCCCGTAGAGGGCGAGCGTTTCGGCCGACTCGTCGGAGAGATCGGCCACCTTGGCGGCCGAAAGCTGCATCTTCGCGGCCAGCTCGTAGGCCGAGATCCGGGCGGCCAGATCGGTGTCGCCGGGATGCCGAGCCAGGTGGTCTTCATTGAGGAGCGCGAGGAAGTCGCGGGTGGCCCGATCCGCGTCGGCGGAGATCGCTGCCGGGCGGGCGAGGTTGGGGATCGGCTTGTCGGCATTGAAGGGCGTGCCCTGGAAGACGGCCGGCAGAAACGCGCTTTGCCACTGCCGGGGGCCGATCTGCGGCACGCCGCGAGGATCGGGGATCGCCACGAAGGCCGGCAGGTCGCGGCACTCGCTGCCGAGGGCGTAGGTCGTCCAGGCGCCGATGCTCGGGAAGCCGTCGAGCGTGAAGCCGGTCGACATCTGGTTTTCGGCCGGCCCGTGTGTGTTGCTCTTGGCCGTCATCGAATGGATGAAGCACATCTCGTCGGCCAGTTCGCCGAGGTGCGGCAGTAGGTCGCTCGTCATCGTGCCGCTCTCGCCGCGGGGCTTGAAATCCCACAGCGGCTTGATGAGGTTGCCCTGTTCGCCCTGAAACGTGATCAGCTTCTCACCGCTCGGCGTCGGCATCGGCGAATCGTGGAGCCGGATCAGCTCGGGCTTGTAGTCAAACGTGTCGACATGAGAAAGCGCCCCAGAGCAGAAGATCATCAACACGTTTTTTGCTCTGGGGGCGAAGTGGGGCTGCCGTGGGGCATAGGGCTGGGCCGGATCGATGATCGGCCGAATCGGGGGCTCGCTCGCCAAAAGCTGTTGCTCATGGAGGAGGGCTGAAAGCGCGATGCCGGACAGCCCCGTGCCGCCCCACTGGAGAAATGCGCGGCGGTCGAGCAGGTGGCGGCCGGCATGGGTGAGGGTGTGTCGCATCAGTACACCGTGATGAATTCGTTGGCGTTGTAGAGACTGCGGCAGAGAATTGGCAGGCCGTGGGCTGCGATCAGTTCGCGGCCGGCGGCGATTTCGCGATCGGATGCCGGGCGGCCGAAGGCGAGCTCGATGGCGCGGGCGACCTGGAGGCCGGGGTCGCTGCCCGCCTCGCGTTCCACCTGTGTCGCGAACCGCGTTGCCTGATCGAGGAGGAAATCGCCGTTCATCATGTTGAGCGCCTGCAGCGGGGTGGTGCTCACGGTGCGGGCGGGCTGCACCTGGCCGGCGTCGGGGCAGTCGAAGGCGCCGAAGAAGCTGTCGAGCTCGGCCCGTGGCTTGCTCTGGTAGACCATGCGGCGGAAGTCGTCATCGGTAAAGTGCGTCTTCGTCGTGTACACCTTCACGTAATTGGTGTTGGGCTCGAAGAGGTCGAAGCCCGGCCCGCCCATCTTCGGATTGAGGCTGCCGCTGACGGCGAGGATTGCATCTCGCAGCGGCTCGGCCTCGAGCCGCCGCGGCAGGTAGCGCCAGAGGAGCCGTGAGCCCGAATCGACAGCCAACGCATCGGGCCGTGGCGTGCTAGCCTGCCGGTAGGCACGGCTGGTTACGATCAATCGATGAATCCGCTTGAGCCGCCAGCGGTCAGCTGGATTTGCGGGATCGACCAGTTCGCTTGCCAGCCAGTCGAGGAGCCGGGGATGGCTGGGCGCGCCACCGTTGACACCGAAGTCGCTCGGTGTGTCCACGATGCCGGTGCCGAAGTGGTAGTGCCAGAGCCGATTGACGATCACGCGGGCCGTGAGCGGATTGGTCGGCGACGTAATCCAGTCGGCGAGCTGTTGGCGGCGCTGGTTCTCCGGAGCGTTGGCAGGCAGCTGCCACGCCGCCCCAAATTTTGTGAGGCTTCCCGGCGGCACCACTTCTCGGGGCTGTGTCGGATCGCCACGGAAAAACCGGTGCGTCTGCGGCGGCGTAACAAACTGGCCCGCATAAGCCTTGGGCAGGGTTGTCAGCGCGTCGAGTTGTTCGGTAAGCGAGGCGACCTCCTCCGACAATGATTCAAGCTCCGCCAATTCATTCGGGGAGAGCTCGGCGGCCGCCGTGATTGGGCTGATCGCCTCGGAATGCACATAGTCACGGGGCAGGCGATCGACATGCCGCGCCACCGGCCGCCACGACTGCCCGTCGAGCGATACGGCGATCTCATACTGGGTCGCCAACCGGTCAGAATATTCAGGCTTGGGGCTGCGATCACGACTCCACACGACACGGCTGATCTCTTCCACCTCGGGAAACTCGAGTTGCACCCAACCACCACCAATCTGGTTGGAAATCCATGACTTCTTGTTGCCGTACTTGCCGTCGTTGATGTGGGCGAGTTTGTGGTAGTCGCTCCTGGCGTAATCGCCTGATGACGATGGCTGGGCATCATGCGCAATGTTTTTCCCACTCGCTGTAAGCACCTCAAGCTCGTCAATGCAGGGCTCAGCAGCACCGGTCGCGAGAACTGTGAAACGGACAAACTTGGCCTGCACGGGCGGGAATGCGTCGATATTCTCACCCGCCGTCACGCGGCTGCGGAGGTGGGCAATCCTCCCGGCAGAACCTCTTGTCGAGCCTTGCTCCTCAAAGATCACGGCATCGGCGGTTATCGGCGCTGACGTTTCACCGGCAACCAAAAGCAGCCGTGACGTCTCAGCAAGCTCATGCACACCGGCATCCCGGAAGCCGCTCCACAACGCTTGATTGGTTGGTGGGCTTCCCGAGCCGTCAGCGAAGAGCCGCTGATCAACCACGGCGATTTCCTGCCGATCCGTGGTCGTAGCCAAATCGCCATCGATATCGAGCACATAACGGGCATCGCGGGCGTGTGAATCCCAGCCAGCTCCCCACGAAAGCCAGATGCGATACAGGCCAGCCTGATGCGGAGCGTAGGCGAAGACAGCCTGCCCCGGCTGCGGCGTCCACCAGTGATACTGCTGACCGAGATTGGGGAGCGATTTGATGTCGCCCGGCTCTCCAGCATGGCCACGACCGCTGCCTTTCGCATGATCGGCGATACCCTTCGGTTCGGCGAGGGCTGTGGCGTGGGCCTGTGTCAGGTCGTCGATGACGATCGTCCGCCGCAGCTTAGCTGCGGGCTGAAGCTCGGTGATTCGTCGCTGCACAGGCCGCAACTCTTCCTGCACCGCCGCGATTCTCTTCAGACGGATGCCGTTGTCGGGGGGCAGGATCTCGCGTTCCCCATGCTGCACACCCTCAAAGATGGCCTTGATCGCGTAGTAATCAACCTGTGGGATCGGGTCGAACTTGTGGTCGTGGCAGCGGGCGCAGCCGATGGTGAGCCCGAGAAACGCCGAGCCGGCCGTACTCACCATGTCGTGAAGCTCGTCGGCCCGTTGGTTGGCCGTGAGGACCGGATCGGGAGACTTCACGCGATCCACCGGGCCACCGACGAGAAAGCCGGTCGCGGCATCCGCGCCGGTCTGGTCGCCACAGACCTGTTCTCTCACGAACTGGTCGTAGGGCTGGTCGGCATTGAGGGACTCGATCACCCAGTCGCGATAGGGCCAGGCATTGGGGCGAGCCTTATTGGTTTCGAACCCATCGCTTTCGGCAAAGCGAACGACATCGAGCCAGTGCCGTGCCCAGCGCTCGCCGTGATGCGGCGAGGCGAGGAGACGATCGACGACGTCGCGGTAGGGCTGGTCGGTGCCGCCGGCCGTGCGGCAGGCATCTTCGAAGGCGGTGATTTCTTCGGGCGTTGGCGGCAGTCCGATCAGATCGAACGAAAGCCGACGAATCAGAGTGCGCGGGGCGGCCTCCGGATTCATCACGAGATTGGCGGCCGCGAGTTTCTCGAGGACGAAGGCATCAATCGCGGCAGTGCCGGCTGGGGCAGTGGGTACCGCCGGTCGAATGAGTTGCTGAAACGCCGAGTGGTCACTCCCCTTGGTTGGCTTCGGGCCCGACTCGGGCAGGAGTGTCGCGATTGACTGCATCGAGTCAGGCCACACTGCACCGGCGACGATCCAGTCGCGGAGGATCTTCTGCTCGTCAGCCGTGAGGGGATCGCCGTCGGCCGGCATCCGCAGTTCCTTGTCGTCGGTCACGATGCGGATGAAGAGTTCGCTTTCGTCAGGCTTGCCCGGCACGATGCCCGTGGACCCGGAGTCACCGCCGGAAAACGCCATGTCGCGGGCGTCGATCCGAAAGCCGCTCTCGGGAGATTCCGGCCCGTGGCAGGCCCCGCATTTGGCAGCAAGGAGCGGGGCCACCGCCTGGACGAAAGGTTCGCCGTTGGCAAGAGGGGCCACGACAAACGACAGCCCCACGGCAAGGCAGGCCAATCCAGACGGAACGAACTGCTTCTGCGTCCGCATCACGCGTACCCTAGCTGGAACGTCATGTCAGCATCACCACCGATGACTCTGACGAAACCTGATGCCGCTAGTATCGACAAGACTTCGTACGTGAGCCAACTCAGGGGGCGGATAAAATTTTACGTTTTTTGCTTCCCTAGCATGAGTGTCTCGTCAAAAGACCGGAGGCCGGCGGTGGCGCCGAGGCCCGTGACACAGCAGGCGGCCGTCGCAGCACCAAGCAGGCCCGCTTCACGGGTCGGCAGGCCCCGCAGAATACCCGTGAGCAGCCCTGCGAGAAACGAATCTCCGGCGCCGGTCGTATCGGCTACCGGACCGGGGGCCGAAATGCAGGGAATTTCGATGAACTCGCCAGCCGCCGTGCTCAAGACAGTCCCCCGTGTCCCGAGTTTGACGCCAAGGAGCCCGATCGCGCCGTGGCCGCGGTAGCAGTCGATGATTGCCCGTGGATCCTGCAGTCCTGTCTGGTGCAGCGCCTCATCGAGACTGGGCACGTAGATGTCCACCAGCGGTAGGGCTGGGGCCAGTTCCGCGATGTCGCCACCAGTGCCGGCTGTCTCCACCGCCACAAGGCATCCGGCTGACTTCACGGCGGTGACAGCTTCGGCAAACACCGATTCCAGCGAGGGCAAAAGCCCAAAATACCCGATCACAGCGAGCCGGCTTTTGGCGAAGAACCCCAACTGGCCTCTCAAAAAAGCGATGTCAATCGCGTGCGGTGCGCCGACATGGTGGGCAAAACTCCGCTCACCACCAGGGTCGATCAACACCGCTGTCGTGCTCGTGGCCAGCGTGGGGTGGACCGTCAGCGCGGTGGTGTCGAGTCGCTCAGCCTCCAGACGTGACCGGATAAGACTGCCCCATTGGTCGGCTCCGACCAGACTCGACGCGGCCACCCGCATGCCGAGCCGCCGCATGGCGATGCCCGTGTTACAGACGATGCCACCGGTGGTCACGTCAATCGGATCGACATGGATCAGCGTGCCACCTCCCACCGGTGTGGCAAGGGACACTGGACGTATGAGGATGTCAGCCACGCAGGTGCCACAGACAAGGCAATCAACGTCATGTGTCATCAGGACGTTCTCTCTGGGAAGCGATCGCGTTCCATGGCCCGGAGCCGGGCGGGCGTTGTGCCAGTATGCCGCCGCACAAAGGTCGTCATGTATTGCAGCGACGGGAAGCCCGCCTGAGCGGCGACTGTCTTCAGCGGTCTATCGGTCTCCACAATGAGCCTTCGCAGTCGCTGCATCCTCTGGCGGACGAATTCGGCATGAATCGAGCGCCCGACGGCAGCCTGGAAGCGATGCTCGAGCGTAGCAGGTGATAGCCCGTAGGCCTCGGCAACGCCAGCCACCCGCGGTTTCTGCCACGGCGATGCCCGCAAGGCGTGCAGCATCGCCACCACGACAACGTCGTTACTGGCGAGCGTGTCGGTGGAGACACGAGTAACCACGCCGATCGGCGGCACGACAACTTTTGTCGGTACGCTTTCGACGTCATCGCTCGCGCCGCGGCGGGCCGTCATCATTCGATCAAGGAGCGTTGCCGCCTCATAGCCGATCCGGCGGGCCGACTGGTCGATGCTCGATAGTGGGGGGCGTGTGAGGTCACAGATCAGCTGGTCATTGTCCACACCGAGCACAGCCACATCGCCAGGTACTGTGAGCCCCAGTCGCTGGCAGGCCTCGAGCGCGTGGCGGGCTCGAGGATCATTGCCAGCCATCAAGCCCACAGGTTTGGGGAGCGACTTGAGCCAGGCCATCAGTTCCTGCTGAAGCGCCTCCCATTGCCGGGCAGTGCCATGGCGGCCAGTAAACACATGACATGCCCGGCCAGCAGCATTCACGGTGGCTTGAAATGCCTCGGCACGTTCGTCTGACCAGCCGGACGTGCGGCTCGGCGGGTAGCCGTAGAACGCCAGCGTGGGAACGCCACACCCAAGGAGGTGCTCGGCCCCGAGCCGACCGATCGCGGCATTGTCGGTGTAGACGTAGGGGATTGCCGAGTCCGGGTCGTACCAGCCAAATCCGCCCCCCACGCCGACGATTGGCACATCCGTCTTGGCGAGTGCCGCCGCGACATGGCGATCGTCGAAATTGGCGATAATGCCATGGCCGTGCCAATGACCCAAGTCGGGCAATTTCTGGAGTGGATCCTCTTCCACATACAGGCTCCACGTCGCCGAGTTGCGGGCGGAAGCGGTCCGTTCCCGAACGAACTGCGCAATGCCGCCGATGATCAGTCGGTCGTAGGCCCGGGTAGCGTCGAGAATCACGGCCACAAGCGGAGCGTCGGCCATGCGAATCCTCCGCAGGGGTTACGCATCGTTCAGCACAAGCCGCTTCCGCGACAGCTCGTCATCCACGGTCTGACAAAAAAGCAGTGACGCCGCGACAACACGACTCACATCTCCCACAAATCTCAGCGAACTTCAGCGAATCCGCCAAAAATAGCACACGAACGTTACGAGAAAGCATAACTTATTTATGGTTTTTGAAACAATGCTTCGCCCTGGCACTGCCGGCACAGATTTTCCACTTCCCGTATTTTTGCGTGGCCGGATAGGGTGTTGGTCGCTGGAGGTACACGACACCCACGCGGGGTTTGGCCCTCCAGCAACTGAATCAACCGCACAACGGATTGCGATTCGGTTTGGTCTTTCCTCAAAGGAGTTTGTCAATGAAGCGCTTTTCTTCGTTCGTGACGATGTGTGTCGTTCTGCTGGTAGTGGGTTTCATGGCTGCCGATTCGGCCTCGGCCGCCGGCCGCCGCAACCGTGCCAGCTGCGACTGTGCTCCCACCTGTGCCGCTGAGCCGTGCTGTGCGGCCGAGCCGGCCTGCTGTGCCACCGAGCCCTGCTGTGCGGCTGAGCCGGCCTGCTGCGCTGAGCCCGCCTGTTGTGCCAAGCCGCGTCGTCGCGGTCTCTTCGGCCGGCGCGCCAGCAAGAGTTGCTCAAGCAGCTGCACCAGTTGCTGTGCCGAGCCAGCCTGTGGCGCTGAGCCAGCCTGTGGGGCAGAGCCATGCTGCAACGCCGGCTGATCTGCCAGAGCGGCTGATTTCAGGTGGTCCGGGAATGACGAAAGCCGGGCTTTCCCCTTGGGAGGGCCCGGCTTTTTCATGCGCTCGTTGCAGAGACACTCATGCTCAGATGGCCATCTGGATCAGGAGCGTGACGATGCTGCAGCAGCCTCTTCAAGGAGGCGGATCCACGGCCCGACGAAGTGGCCGTGATCATGGAACGTTCGCCCACTGACGAGGTTGCGATCGATGACACACGGCTTGTCAACAAAAATGCCACCCGCTACCTCGAGGTCAAAACGGCATTTGGGAACAGTCGCCATCTGCCGACCCCTGACGCAGCCTGCATAGGCCGGAATCTCAACACCGTGGCAGACGCTTGCCACCGGCTTATCCGCGGTGAAAAAATGCTGGGTGATTCGGACGAGATCGACGTCGTAGCGGATGTATTCCGGAGCCCTGCCACCACTGAAGAAGATCCCGAGATAGTCTTCAGGGCGGACGTCGGCAAAAGCGTAGTCAGCCTGTATCTGATACCCCTCCCACTCTTTCGTGATCGTCCATCCTGGACGCACTTCGTGAAGCACCATCTGGTAGAGCCGCCGCTCAGGTGCGATGACAATCGGCTGAAATCCCGCCTCCTGCAGCCGATAGTACGGGTACAGGGTGTCGACAGTTTCCGTCGCGTCTCCAACAACGATCAGCACCCTGGGCGCGAGCGTTGATCTTGGCGTATCGGCGGACATGGTTCATAGACTCCTGACGTGTATTTGGCCGCCATGCGGCGGTACGATACCTTTGCCGCAAGATCATACCTTCCCCGCGGCCCAGCCATTGAGGGTTTCATGCAATCGATCCGGTTTGTCTTCCCCACCAAACGCTTCTGGCCCCTCCATCACATTGGACAGCCTGCGTGTCGACTCGCCGTCATGGGACTCGCGCTTGGAGCGGTGGCGGGAAACATGATCCAAGCCGACGAAATCACCGTACTCGTGGGAGCCGCCGCTGGCCGACCGCCGTCATCTCCAACGACGGAGATCGTCAATGAGCCGTTCGCCGTCGACTTTGACACTCAGGGCCGCCTGTATGGCGTCGAGTTCACCCGAGGCAACCGCGTCTTTCGGTCACGCAGCCCCATAACGGATGGCCTCCGCTCCGTGGCGGTCGAGTTTGTCGCCGGCCCGTTCCAGCGAACCGATGGCAAGACACCTCTCCACCTGCCGCCGACCGCCTCGGCCGATGTGGCAAAGTTCAATGGTATGCACGACGTGGCCGTCGGCCGGAACGGAACGATCTATCTGGCCGACACGTTCAACCACGTGATTCGCACCCTCGACCCGAGCACGCAGCAGGTGAGTATTTTCGCCGGCACCGGAAAACCTGGCTCTCGCGGCGATGGCGGACCAGCCGCTTTGGCTGAATTCAATCAGCCCTATTGCGGATCGCTTTCGCCTGACGGCCGGCGGCTGCTCATTGCTGATATCCGCAATCATCGCCTGCGGGCCATTGATATCGACTCGGCAATCGTGACGTCAGTCGCGGGCAATGGCATGTCGGGGAAGCCGGTTGATGACGCCGTGGCCACGGAGACACCGTTGGCCGGCCCCCGGGCGGCGTGTGAAGCCCGTGACGGCACAATCTATCTTGTCCTGCGAGAGGGTAACGCGGTCGTGGCGATCCGTGATGAACGTGCGAAAACGGTGGTCAACCACTCGGGCAAAGCCGGCTACGGTGGTGACGGCGGTCACGCCAGGGACGCGCTTCTCGCAGGACCGAAATATGTCTGTATGGATCGGCAGGAGCGGGGGCTCATCGTCGACACAGAGAATCACTGCATTCGTCGCTACGATCCGCAGAGTGGTACGATCGATCTGATCGCCGGTGTCCCGAAAAAGGCCGGCACGTTGATCGGCGTCGATTGGCGGCAGACAGAGTTGCGGCGGCCGCATGGCGTGCGGATTGCCCCCGATGGTCGGCTCGTGATCGCCGACAGTGACAATGACCGGTTGCTCATCGGGCCATACGGCCCCTGAGCCCACTCCCGGTTGCGAAGATCGGCTCGGGTCAGGACTCGGTCCGACGTCAGTCTGTTCGTTCGATCGCGTACACAGATCGCTCAGAACGGATGAAAAGCTGGCCGCCGGCAACGGCGTATGAGGCGAATGTACGGTCCCCGTCACCGATTTGATTGCGGCCCACCTCTTCAAAAGTTGTGCCCTTCCGAACCAAGGTCGCCAAGCCGTTTTCGTCTTGGAAATAAAGGATCCCGCCAGCGAGCAGGGGAGACGCAGAAAAGTTGCCACCCAATCGTTTCCGCCAATGCTCCACACCGGTTACCGCATCGAGGCACGCGGCGACTCCCCCATCGGTGACGAGGTAGAGTTCACTTCCATCGAGCAGGAGTGAGGGCGTATGCGGCACCCCCTTGTCGAGTTTCCAGGCGAGGTGGGTTCCGGTAACGTCGCCCATGCCGTTCGGGCGCACGGCATACAGCGACGGCTTGTCATAGCCGGAGCAGATGTAGACCAACCCGTTGCCGTAGACAGGCCGGGGAATCACGGAGTATCCACCGGGATAATCAAACCGCCAGCATGTGCCGCCCGACTGCGGATCATAGGCGAAAACGGCATCGCTGCCCGGACAGATCACCTGGTCGACGTTGTTTCCGGAGACCTGTGCCGGTAGCCAGAGCGGTGTGCCAAATGAAAACCCCTTCTGAGGTGAAGTGTCGCGGTCGGTCCTCCAGCGAATTTCGCCCGTCATTCGATCAAGACCGACGACATACTGCACGTCCTTGCCATCACAGCAGATCACAAGGACGTTTCCCGCAAGCACGGGGGAACCACCGTTACCGTGTTGCGTCTCATAGGGTAGCCTTCTGGTCCACACTGGTTCGCCGTCGAGTGTCGTGCAAGCTGTTCCATGGGGACCAAAGTGGACAAAGATCCTGCCATCCGCGATGAGTGGAGTGGGGCTCGCGTGACTGTTTTTCTTGTGCATCTGCACGGGCCCTTCCATGGTGAACAGCACCTTGCGGAAGAGCAGACTTCCATCGCGCCGATCGAGGCAGAGCAACTCGAGCGTATGGGCCCCCGCTGGCTGCTCGAGCGCCTCAGCGACAGGGACGGCCGTGGTGAGAAAGAGCCGGTCACCAGCGATGATGGGAGACGACCAGCCAAGCCCGGGGATCGGCACCTTCCACGAGATGTTGTCGGTCTCTGACCAGCGCTGCGGCAACGGTGCGACGGGACCATGGCCATCGCCGGTCGGTCCACGAAACTGTGGCCACTCCGTCGCAGTCAGCGGGCTGACACACCACGAGCCAACGATGACGAGGCAGCCCAGTCGACAGGCGACGTGCAGCCCACCCATAACCAACCCCTTTTCTGAAAACGCCATCAATGACTCGGCGAGAGCGAGCGGCGCAGGAGCCGCCTGTGCCGAAACGGCATGGTAACGGAAGGAGGTTTGGGCGGCTACGGTTCGACACGACAAAAAACCCGTCAGCCCTGATCAGGACAGGAGCGACCTGATCACCCGGGCATCCTGTCCGTCGGTAAGCGTGGCGTTGACCCCCGCGCGAGAAAAGACCAGCCGCGCATGGTCGAGGCCAAAGCAGTGCAGCAGCGTGGCCTGCCAATCATAGTGGTGCACAACGTCGGTGATCGCCTTGTGTCCCCACTCGTCGGTCGCGCCGTGAACGTATCCACCGCGAAAGCCGCCTCCGGCGACCCACTGCGAGAAGCCATACGTATTGTGGTCGCGGCCCCACTTCTCTCGACCGGCATCATTTTGGCGAACGGGAAGTCGCCCCATCTCCCCGCCCCAGGACACCACGGTGGTGTCGAGCAACCCGCGTTGCTTGAGGTCGGCCACCAAGGCTGCGGAGGGCTGATCAACGGCCCGGCAAAGCTTGGGGAGGGCTGAGATCAATCCACCATGATGATCCCAACTCTGGCCGTTGTTGAGGACCTGCACGAACCGTACTCCCCGTTCCACGAGCCGTCTGGCGATGAGGCAACGCGTGGCGTAGTCGCTTGTGTCCGCCTCGTCGACACCATACAACCGCCGAATGTGGGCGGGTTCGTCGGAGATGTCGAGGGCCTCCTTGGCGGCCGTCTGCATCCGAGCAGCGAGTTCGTAGCTTGCGATGCGAGCCGCCAAATCATGTGCTCCCGGATGCTCGGCAAGATGCCGTTGGTTGATCATCCCGAGCAGATCGAGTTGCCGCCGCTGCGGTGCCCCGGCGAGGCCGGCCGCCGGGTCAAGATTGAGAATTCGCGGTTCGGCCGCCCGCACCAGGGTGCCCTGATAGACGGACGGAAGCCAGCCGCAGGTAAAGTGGTCTTCCTGAAACGTCGGTAGGCCCTTGGGATGGCCAAGCACCATGTAGGCGGGCAGATCACGGCTCTCGCTGCCCAGACCGTATGTCAGCCACGAGCCCAGGGCTGGCCGGCCCGCGAGGCTGCGACCACTGTTGATCGCGTAGAGCGCCTGAGCGTGATTGTTGACGCCCGAATGCATCGAACGGATCAGGGTGATCTCATCAGCGATGCCACCGAGGCCAGGGAGGAGTTCGCTGAGTTCCATACCGCACTGACCACGTGGCGAGAACGACCAGGGAGAACCGAAGATCTTGGAGGAAGCCTGAGCGACATTGTCATATTTCACCTCGCCAGGAAACGGCTCACCGTCGTGCTTCTCCAGCAGCGGTTTGGGGTCGAAGAGGTCCATCTGGGATGGCCCTCCCATCATGAACAGCGAAATCATCGCGGTCGCACGGGCTGGCTGAGACGGCGACTTTGGGAGGGTGTCAAAACGGCGTGGTGCTGAGAGATCCGGCTTGGCAGGCGCGGCGCGCAACCTCTCCTCATCGAGGAGGCTCGTCAAGGCGAGTGAGGCGATCCCACACCCACCGGCGTGCATGAGATGACGGCGGGAACAGAGGCGTGCACGGGGCGATGTCATAGCGAGCCTCCAAAGTATCCGAAGCGATCAATCGAGGTAGAGGAACCGCGTGGAACTCATGAGAACCTGGCAGAGGCTGGCAAGGGCTGCCGCCTGGGGATCGGCCATGATTGCCGCCGCAGGTGGCGTCTGATCTGGAGCATTCGCCGGCATGGCAGCGACATGAAATGCACGGAAGGCCTCGGCCTGCTCGGCCAGATACACGAGCGCCCGTTCGCTCTCCTTCGATTCCGGCTCCCGGGCCGTGAGCATGATCCATGCCTGCCTCACCTGCCGCCGGAGGTCACCCGGTGCCACCTGCCGCACCCGTTCAGCCATCGCCGCTGACTGTTCGAGGATGAAGGCGTCATTGAGCATGAACAGTGACTGCGGTGCAACCGTGCTTGAGCTGCGTTGCTCACAGTTGGGGAGCATCGCCGGGGCATCAAACGTCTGCAGAGCCGTCAAGGGTGTTGTGCGGCGACAGGTGAGATACAGTGATCGCCGTGCCGCGCCGTCTCCCACTGGCAGCACCTTGACCACGTCCCCATTGGCATTGAGTTCCTCTCGCCCGGCCACGATCCTGCCCAGTGGGTCTTTTCCGATACTCACGGGTGGCCCGCCCGTTTTCGTCACTAGTCGCCCTGACGCACAGAGCACGGCATCGCGAACCTGCTCGGCATCCAACCGACGAATGAGCCAGCGGCCATAGAGACCGCCATCCGGGTCTGCCGCTGTCGCCTCGGCGTGCCGCGAGTCCTGTCGATAGACGGTGCTTGTCACGAGAAGCTTATGAAATGGCTTTAACCGCCAACCCGAGGCCACGAACCTGTCTGCCAGCCAATCGAGCAGTTCCGGATGGGTCGGTGGTTGCCCCCCAAGGCCGAAGTCTCCCGGCGTGGGAACAATCGCACGGCCGAAGTGGTGGAGCCAAAATCGATTGACCAGGACACGGGCGAGAAGAGGATGTCGGCCGCTCGTCAGCCAACGCGCATAGGCCAGACGTCGGCCGCTCGAACCACCTGAGGCCTCAAGCGGATTGAACGGCTCAATCGCCGGGCCTGCAAGCACGGCCAGTTCCCCAGGTGCAACCTCTTGGCGAGGTTGCTCGTGATCACCACGATAAAACACCTGCATCACGGGGACGCGGCCCCGCACTTCGGTCGTGGCCATGACAAAGTCCTCAGGTGGCTTTGTTTTTCGCAACGCAGTCGCCTCAGCCCGCCGCGCTTTCACCTTGTTGTCGGCTTCCTTGTCGTACAGGTCGAGCGAATAGAGTGCGAGGGCAAAGGGATACCGCTTGATCAGAGCCTGTTGTACGGGTGACTGTTTTTCTTTTGAGGTCGACCGCGCTTCGCGATAGCGATCCCGAATCTCCTC
>JAQBZA010000030.1 GCA_027622795.1 Planctomycetota bacterium
CCCGCCGAAATCAGCGTCAGCACGTTGTGAAATGCCGAATGGCTCACCACGGTTCGTGCGTCTCCGCTCGTCGGGTCGGTCACCGATGTCGCATCGACTTGAATTCCGGTGGTCAGGTTTGCGAACACGTTGTTGATCAGGGTCGGGGCGACGTTGTCGCTCATAGCGATGCCCGTGCCACGTCGGGTCGCGCCGCCATAGATCGTGTTGTTGATAATCCGGCCGTAAGGGACCGCTGCCGGCATCGTTGTGCTCGTGTCACCACTGAAGCGGATCGCCGTGCCAGCGACCGAGGTCGTCCCCGTGTCGGCAATGACGTTGCTTGTGATCACGACACCCGGAGCGAAACGGCCTTCGTTGACGTACCGCAAATTCCTCGGCACGCCAGGATGCGGAATGTTGCTGCTTTGATCGCGAAGGCCCGCATCGACACTGATGCCGAAGAGCGACGCCTGCCGAACGATGTTATTGACGATGATGAATTGCCCCTGCTCGCGAGGCAGGTTTTGATCGCCGATGAGGCCTGAGTGCACCACCGGCACGTTCGCGTAGAGGGCGAGGTCATCGAGGAACGTCATCTGGTTCGAGCCGGCATGAAAAAAGCCGATGCGAACCGTACCCGGCAACGTGACGCTCGTTACCGTTGCACCACCGGCGGCGGGATCGAGCAGATCAAATGTGAAGCTGACCCCCGCCTGCGACACAGTGGCCGCCTGAGACAGCGTGATTTCTGTGGCGGAATTGATTGACTGAATGAAGGTATTCGCTGGGATGCCCGTGAACCCGCCACCCGATGTCACTCGCATGCCAGGCAGGAGGCCGGCTGTCGACGGCAGCGCGACTAACGCCGACCCAGCCGTCACCAGGCTCGAGGCCGCGAAACCGGCGGCATCGATGGCACCGGCGAGATCGATACCCACCGTTCGCCACCCTTCGTTTTGCCGGGTGAAATCAAAAATCGTCGTCCAGTTGGTTCCCCCGTCGACACTGATCGCCACGCCCGCGCCGGCCGGAGCATCGTCCACCAAAGTTGCCACGAATGTCGCCGGCAGCCACTCAAGCGGTCGTTGCTCACGGAAGTAGGCGAATTGGAGATAGGCCGTGGGGCGAATGTCGTGGAACGTGAGCAACGCCGCGGGAGCGGTCGCTGTCGCTATGGCCGGTAGCGAGAGCGTGATATTCGTGCCCACGACTGAAGTGATGGTTGTCCCATCAACTATTATGCCGGGGCCCGACACCACCATCCCTGCGCGAATGCCACCGATGTCCGCGGAGTTCACGACCGCCGCGGTGGACCCGTTCGTGGTGCGAACAGTTGCGGTTCGATTTTCGAAAAGGTCAACGTCCCAAGTGGCTCGAGTGCGGTCGTTCGCAAACACCGTACTGAGCTGGGCGACTTGGCTTCCCTCAAATGTTGGGACAGGGGTAAAGAATTCGGTGACTGTTGGTGCAGCGACACGCGCTGCTATAGCTAAATTCACAGCAAAGGGATCAAAGACCTCGAATACGGCTGTCGCCGGGGTTGCCTCAAACCCGTCAGACCTCAGCGTCGCGGCGGGCGCTGATGGGAATGGCACAAACTGACTGTTCGTGTCAAATGTCTGGGCGATCGTCACCTGCTGACCGGCGTCATTCGGCTGCGTGCCGTACTCAGTGCCCCGACGAATTTCGAGTTGATAGGTGCCGGAGAGTTGCTGGGGTCGGTATGACGTAGAGACTGGCGTGTCGAGATCATATGGCGTGGTTTCGGCAGTCGAACCCGTGGTGCCCGTCACCATCTCGCCACGCTCGGCAAAGCCGACGATGATGTCGTCGACAAAAAACCCACCATGCTGATTGTTAGCGCCGCGACCGTTGTTACCGCTTGTGCTTGTAAAGTCACCGGTAGTATTTGCGACCGCCGTTCCACCCAGAGGGGTTGTAATGTTGTTGATCAGGTCGCCATTGGCATCAACCTGGAAACGATCGAATTCACCCGCGGTGCTGAAATCAAACCGCAGGCGGATATTCGCTTCACCCGCAAGATTACCCAAATCGATGCGGGCCTGACGCCACTCAGATGCGTCGTACAGTTCTTGAACAATCTGCGTATGGAGTTGCCCAATCGCCGACGAGGCAGAAAGCGTATTGGGCAATTCGGCATCGGTTGAATCCAGGCTCGACCGAGTCGAGTTATTCGTGGCAATAACCTGCCATGTCTGACCGTCGTCAATCGAGTAAAAGACGCGGGCACTATCCCGCATCGCATTGGAACCCGACCCACCCGCCGCATCTTCCGTATCGAGCCAATAGTTGAAGTACAGCGTAGGTTTGTCTGCGTAGGTAGAAGTGGCCAAACTGAAGGCATTCGTGATCAGGCTGCCGTAAGCACCGCCGGGCAGATTGTAGTTGTTACCGATATTTGGGTTCGCGGTAAGCTCTTGCTGCCAATTGTATGAACCACCGAGAAGAACGCCAAACTGCCCGGATTGGCCTGAATCGACATAGTAGGTGTTGGTCGATCCGGGCGCGGGCGTGGAGGAATGCTGCTCAAGCCCAAAGTACATGCTCGCGCCGCCGTTCCGTTCGGGGATTGAGCCTGTATTGTTTGAAATGCCCCCATCGTCATCGAGACGCGGCAGAACCAGTCCACGTTGGAGGTCGCTCCCATCCCGCGTGTTGTCGCCCGTGCCGGTTGTCGGGTTGATCCCATGGCCCGCTTCGTTGCTTCGATAAAGGGTCGGATGCCAGAGATTCACATCGAGCGGAGAGAAGGCGATTCCTGTTGCGCCGGGGACAAGCTCGGGCGATGTTACGCCCGTAGTGTCGTTGGCTATCACATTTCCCAGCGGTGTCGCGCGAGCCCAGTCCGTGAGATACTCGAACGACGATGTGCTCACGAATGAAAGGTTATTAACGGCAACCGTACCCGTCGCATTTTGACTGAGCGTGATCTGGCGGTTGCCACGATTCACACCGGTAATCGTCGTGCCCCTCGCGATGCCCTGACCAAACACAAGCATCCCTACTCGCAAATCATTGACGGTGGAGAGATTCGATACTGTCGTAGAACTGTTGGTGGTGCCTCCAGCACGGCTCACGTTGACTGCAAGGAACTTAAGTGATTGACTACCTGAAGCCGTCGCGGCCTGAGTCAACGTGATTGACGCATCTGTCTTCGCGACAACTGTTGTATTTTCTGGGATGTTTGCCCCAATCACGACCATCCCGGGCTGCACCGCGTCGATTGCCGCTGGAGTTACGAATGTAACCGTATGGCTATTCATGGTAAGCGTGCCACTCACGGTTGCAGCCGGCCGCACAAACTGCATGCCGATCGCACCACTATTTGCTGCGGCCTGCGATAGCGTTACCGATCCGTCAACTGTATTCGCGCCGCTAACCGTCGTGTTGTAAGGCACAGTCGCACCGCCGAAGACAACCATCCCGGTGGCGATATTCTGGTCGTCCCCAAGATCAAGACCGCTCACAGTTGTTGATCCATCGGTCGTGCCAGTCGTCGTTACGGCAGGCCGGGTGGCGGGGTCAATAACGACAAGGCCTCCGGCATTCGTGAGCGCAAAGAACTTGCCACGGAAGGCACCGCCATAGAGGTTTTGCGGAGCGGCGGCCAACGCAGTGAATCCCGTGGCTCCGATCGTGAGCAAGTCCGAACTGTAATCAGCAACGACGCTGAAATCGGCATCGTAGGTCGGCAAATCAGGCCAATTGTTGGGAGTAGTAGGACCTTGGACTCGTGGCAAGTTCTGTGGCATTAGCAGACGGCCTACGGTGTCGACGGCATACATCGTTCCCGTATCCTGTACGAATTGGAGGCCTGTGATTTGGGCATCCACCCCTGCGACTTTCACATCACCGCGGTAGCCGAGGCCAGTGGAGTTCCAGGAAATGTCGCCCGTGGCACTCGCTCCACCGGATGCCGTGCCACCATCCGCGGCCCGATAGATTCGCGATTTTCCAGTGCCACTGTTGACGACGAGCCAGAGTTCGTCGTAATCGCCAACGCCGGTGCGGCGAAACGCTGTTGCCAGAACATTATCCGAGTTTACTTGCCAATTCTTAAACGTATTGTTGTCGGTGTTGTTAACGTTCTCCAAACCGTCGTTGCTCGTGGCAAGCACGGAACCGGTGCCGGGATCGACCTCAACAAGCTGCCCGGCGTTCCCCGTATCGTTCTCCAGACCGCGATAGAGATACAGCCGACCATCTGGCCGCATATCGAGGTCAGCGATGCGGTAATTATCGGCGAAGTCGGCGATCAGATTCTCATAGACACCCGTATCAGCGTCGTACGTGCGTAGTTGGTCACCCGTGGTCAGAAACAGCGTCACGTCAGCCAGCGTGAACTCGCGCACGTTTTGCGAAAGCCGCTCCGCAGATGTGACATCGATGATGGCCGGAGTGGTTGGCTCGATCCGGTTGCCATAGGAATCCGAGTAGCCAACAAATCCAATATGATCCTCAACCACCCGCGTGATCGAATTGACAGGCTCGAGTCGGACGAGGGCATTCGTCGCCGAACTTTCAAACGTGGCGTCAAGGACGGCGGGCAGCCTCTCGTTGCTCCACACCGCGACGTAGTAGCGGTATGACGATGTCGATGCCGGGACTTGCGTGTCGCCATCATCGAGGCTCCGCATCATTTCCACGCCGCTCGCCGGGCCGACAGGCATCTGCACCGGCCCGATGAACGGGTCGCGGGTGCCGAATGAACCCCGCGAAAGATCATCGGCGTCGGCCCCCTGATTCATGCCAGGCTGGTCATCAGCAACATTGGAATCACGGCCGACGTAGAGCAGCCGAAACTGCGAGTCGTACACCGTGAGCGTGTAATCGCCCTTGAAGTTGTCGCCATAGTCGATGTCGAACACAGTCGACCACGTGTCGATCCCGCCGCCCGTCTGGATTTGCTCGTAATTGAGGATGAAGCTGTACCAGTCGACATCCGACTCTGATGTGAGCTCGCCCGCCACGCTGACCGTGTTGCGATCGGTCGTGAGCAGATTCCCGAGGAACTGAGCGGACGTGCGAGCATCGTTATCGCCCGTACTCTCACCCGCCTCGCCGAGGAGCATCGAATTGCGGGGAAGACCGATCACATCGATGCCGATCGTCGGATAGCGGATGTCGGCGGTCTGCACCGTCGACCCGGGCTTTTCGTCCCGCTGCCGCAGCCGCACGCGCAATTCGTAGCGGCCACTGGTCGCCCCGGCAGCCGGATCTTCCGGCTGGTCAAAGGTCGTGCTCTGAAGGAGAGTCTCGTACGCGGCAGAGCTGAGTTGAACGCCGTTATTGTCCGACTGCTTCGGCTGGCTGCGAACGCGAATCCAGTATTCGTCGGTCGCGCCAATCGTTCCGGGGAGAATCACCCGCATGCCGGGATCGCGGGGATTGACCGAATAGAAGTCGGTGCCACGCCAGGCATCCTTTTCGAGCGGCAGCGCGGCGCCAATCGTAGCCGGGGAGAGTGGGCTGTGATCGTAGGTGACGATGACCTTCGTCTCTGCAGCTCCCGGATCGGCTACAAAGTTCAACGTAAGCAGTCCCGTCGCTGTAGTGAGGCTCACGAGGGTTGCCGGATTGGAAGGCACACCCTCGACGTTTGTAAACGTGGCCACCCCAGCCGCATTGACCGTGAACGTCTGCGTGGCAACCGTGCCAACGTACACCGTGCCCGACACGGTGCCGGCGATGACTCCGGAGGCGAGTTGGAACGCTCGTCGGGTTGGCTGGCCGGCAACACCAGCGCCCAGCAAAGTCGAATCCGTCACTTTCGTCAGGTGCTGTGAGTCGGTCGAACGGGCCAGCACGGTGCCATTGGCATCGAGCAGTTCCACCATCGCGTCCAGACCAGGCGATGTTTTGTCGACATCAATCCACACTTCGGATCCCGCGTAGCCGGTGAACTGGTACAGATCCACGTCGGTCGGGTCATCCGGGGAAATGACGCCGTGAATCTCGAAGCCCAGCCGGCGATTCTCGTCGCCTCCCTTCTCCTGAACCGACTCCCACGTATTATTCACGAGAGGATTTTCAAGGCTCGACACAACATGATTCGGGCCCAGTACACCGAGCAACTCAGCCGAACCGGTGTTGTTATTCTCCTCGATGCCGTCCGTGAGGCCCGGCTCCGCTTCTGGATAAATCCTCACGTTCCTGTCGTTCGAGAACGGCAGGAAGCGGAGGCTCCGCCAGTCGGCCGGACTGGGAGCGGTGAGCCCGCCGTCGGAGTTCGTATCCTTGACCAGGCGATTCAACGGATCACGACTGGCGCCGATCGTGTCGTCCCGGAGGGAGGTTAGCACGACCGGATACCCAGGCTGGCCAACCACCTGCACCGTGCCCCCAATCCGGTCGTCGATATCGAGCCCGTACCCGGCCGCGGTGAACCCGGCGGTAGAGCCGATCAACTTGACGACCAGACTCACATCCGGATCACTCATCAATCGGACGCCGGTGGCGGTGTGAAAGTTTTGGACGATGATTTCTCCACCGAGCACATGGACGATGTCGGTGTCATCCCACACACTTTCGACCGTGATTTCCTCCGGCCGCACCCGCATCGCGGTGAGATCGGTATCGGACGGCCGTGACGCGACTTGATTCAAGGAAAGAACAGTCGCACGGTCGTAGGACAGAAGGTTGTCTCGAACCAGTGGCCCAAAATTATCGTCGTAGGCGCTGTAGCGTCCGATCGGCCCGGTGCTGCGGCCGACATCCCCTCCAGTCACGTCGGAGAGCGCGTTCGCATTGATGCTCACAGTGGCTCCGAGATTGTCGCGGAAGTCATTCCCGACAATGACCGGCTGTGCCCCGCGAACAAAGATCGTGGCCGCATCATTGAAGCCACGCCCGGTACGATTCGTCAGAGAATCGCCATCCGAATTGTTCTCAATGCGGCTGTTCGCGATACGGAACTGCCCCTGGTGGACTTCGATCACGTTGAAATCGTCGGTAATACCTTCGATCGGCGAGGCGCCACCACCAAACCCGACATACGCGTTGTCGATGCTCGCTCCTGCTGCAGCATTCAGAATGATGCCTGCCCAATCGCCGGGCCGCGGCACGTTTGCGAGCCCCGGGCCGTTGGTGTCGAACGTGCCACCGGCTCCAAACCGAGCATCGGCGATGCTCGTAAAGACAACCCGCTTCCCCGCCTCACCCTCGGCATAGAGGCGAGAAATTCCTCGGTCGAGTTCGATGCGGGATTGCTGCAGTTTCACGACCACACCAGGATCGATGGCGAGTCGCCCGGACGGCCGCGCCTGCTCCGCGTAGAACGTGAGGGTGACACCGGAGCCATTTTCAGAAGCCGGCTGTGTGAGTGTTACGACGTTGGTGCCAACATTGATGGAATCGACCTGCGTGCCTTCCGCGATACCCTCACCGACGACATACATGCCACGCGAAAAAACACCCGCATTCGGGACCGTTACGTCTGCAGAGCCGAGCGTGAGGTCCGCCGTCAACGTTGAGACGGGCACATGCAGATATCCGCCCACTCCGCCGTCGATGATCAGATTTTCGGACAGGACATAGACGAGATCGGTGCTCTTCAGTCGCGCTGGAACAGTCAGCTTTTCGACGCTGCTCCCGAAGCCGGTCGAGATCCGCAGCAGCACGCCATTCACCGAATTTTCATGGACTACCCCCCCGCGGGTCTCCGTGAACAGATTGCCGCGGAAGGCTGGGCCAAACCGGCTGTCTGATTCTTCGAAACTGTTGGGGTTGGCCGAAATCGCGGCCCCCGCGGTGTTTGTGATCGTGTTAAAGGCGATGGTCGGCCGTGTCGTCTCCAAGTGAATCGGGGCATAGACCTGTTGCGACCGACCACTCACGGTGACCGACCCGCCACCATACCGCAGACTCGCGTGCGTGACGGAATTCACGAAGACACCGGCCGTCGCCGAGTCGGAATCCTCGCGAAACACGATCCCGCCCCAGTGGCCGCCCGTTGGGGCCTGGGTGATGAGGTCGCTATTCCCACCGATTGTGTCGTCGTGGAATGACGTAAAGACGACGTTGCGTCCCGGCGTTCCCAGCACCTGGAGAGCGGCGTTTGCCCGTGGGGCATTCTGCGAGGCGCTGCCAACGTCGATGATCGATGTCCGCAATTTGAAGACCGCTGATTCGTCGATCATCACCGTCACGCCGCCTGGCACGGTGAGCGTGACGCCATCGGCGAGCGCCGCATTCCCGACCGGATTTCGCCCCAGCAGGTAGGGGATTTCGTCATCAGCCGAGGCGGCGTTGCCCGTGTTGCCGAGGATACGGACGACCGCCCCGGGTGCCGCCGCCGCGATCGCCGACGAGATCGTGTTGAATGGCCGAGCCTCCGTGCCACCGAACGTGAGCGTCGCATTCGTGCCGGCGAGCGTCGTGTTGTGAGTAAGCGTGATCTGGTTCGCGTTGAGGTTGATCGACTGGATGCGAGTGCCGGCGGGGATGCCCACTCCCGCAACCTTCATCCCAATGTCGAGGTTTGCCTTGCTGGCGACGTTCACGACTGAAGATGCAACTGCAAACGTACCGGTGGTGGTGAGGGCAGCGGTCGCCTTGTCGACGTAAATCGTCGAGTCAGCCGCAGCCGTCGTGAACCAAAAGTCGTAGGCTCCTCCCGCGACGCCATCGCGGTCACCATCCAGTGGAGTGAAAACGCCGGGCGTATCCGTCGGATCGGCAATCGTGGATGCCGCAGTGTCCTGCGGCGAGAAAGACAATGACAGGCGATACGCACCGTCGGTGCTGCCCCCATAGCCACTGTTTTCCACACTCGGATCAAACGCCGTGTTGCCGGTGCTCGTCACCGCGACGTAGTACGTAAACCGATTTCCACCGTCGTCGCTGGCCTGAAGATCGAGACTGAGAAATGAGTCTCGGCCAAAGTAGTCGTCGTTTCGGGCGACGATCGTACGGGTGCCCGTATTGTCTTCGCGGTAGAGGGTGAGCACGGTGTCGACGTGGCTGGTGATTGTCGCCCCCGGTCGGGCCGCGATTGTTTCCGCACTGAATCGGCCGTCGACATCGAATTGAAAGGAGTAGACATCGATGTCGGAACCGGTCTGAGGGAAGAGTTGGCGGAGGTGCTCGATGTCGTAGTCGCCGGGGAAGACAGGCTCACCACTGAGCCCCGATCCCATGATTGACGGGATGTCATAACTGTGGGGCAACCCAAGCAAATGACCGATTTCGTGCATGGCTGTTTCAAACCAGCCTTCACCGTAGACGTTTTGGGCGGCCGTCGTGAAATACCACGAATTCATCACCGCCATGGTCCCACCGGCCAAGCCAATCGGGCCGTCAGGCGGAGTGGCTGGATCGAGCGCCCGCAGGTCACCTGTGGCAACCGTGAAGCCCCAGTTCTCGGTCTCAACGAATCGAGCCCCGACATAGGTGCTGAAAAGCTCAAACACCTCGCGGGTGCGAATCTTTTGCTCCTCGGTGATTTGGTTGTAGGCGGGTTGCCCTTCGATCTCACCGATATCAAAACGAAAATTGTAATAGATGACTGGGATCGCCACCGCCTGGCCGAGTGTTGTCGTCTCGATGATATGGCTGCCGCTGTCATGAGGCGTCTCGCGGTGGCCAGGCTGATTCAATGAACCAAACTGAGATGGAAACAGCAGGTCATCGGCTCCCGGCAGCCCGATGGGCGTTGTTACCGATTGCCGCACATCGATCTGCGAGTCAAAGACGATACCCCCGACGCCGAGCGTGCCAAAGTCACCGGCTGTGTCGAAGCTGGAATTGTTGTCAGAGACAGCATTTGCAAGGGTCTTCGGCACAGCAACATCTGTAGCAATTGAGAGCGAGTATGGGCCGCTCGCGCCGGCAGGCTGTGCGCCCGTGCCATCCGTGACGACATACACCGCATTGCCCTGAGCACTGACGCCAACAAAGTAAGTCCCAGCGGCGAGGGCAGTAGGAGTCACCGTGCCCAGATTAGGTGCATTGATGGCAGCGCCCTGATCATCGAACAATCGCAGCGTCGTGGTGACGCCCGCAGACGGTGTTGCCGTCACAGTGATATTACCCGGGGCGACAAGATGAAACTGATAAACGTCGACGTCATCGGTCGCCGCGCCCCGAATAGCACCTTCCCCAAGGTATGCCGATGTTGTGAAGGGTTGTGTGGCAAAGATGGACCCGATGTTCACGGCTGAGGCAACCGTGTTGGTCAAGTTTTCTCCCTGCCCAATGCTCAGGCGATACGTGCCACCGGCCAGAACGCCGGCCGCGAAACTGAGCACAGCCGTCCCGGACCCTGCGTCATAATCGACGGAGTTCGGCACCCCCACGAGTGCGTTGTTCGCAGTGTCGAAGAGTCTGTATTGGGCTGCATTTTCGGCACGGGCCTTATCAAGCGGGTCTTCGGCGTTGAAATAGACCACGATGCGATTTCGGTGGTGCACTACCGCAGCGTCTGCCACGGTGACAACGTTTGTCGCGAGCGCACTACCACCACGAGTGGCTGTAACCACGGGCGTGAACGAGGTGCCGGTCAACGTCACCGTGGCGTTGTTGGAAACGACATTCGCCATCTCGCTCGGGTTGCCAAACACCGACGCAGAGACGCCGCCGGGAAACAGGGCATCTCTTACGGCTGTCGCGACGGCATTGACACCGGCCATTCCCTGTACGTTGACTCTTGTGTGGTTGGAATCTGAAAGAATGTTGTTGGTGTCAAACTCGATCACCATCTGCTTGCCTCTCACCGAAACAGCAAGCAAATCACCATCGGCCGGGATCGAAAGAAATTCGATCGTCTTGCCACGAATAACAGGCTCAGGCACAACCGAGACGACATGGGCCCCCAGTTCGACTCGGAAATCAAAACTGGTCGGAGAAGCAGTGTCGACCGTCGTCGGATCGCCGGGAATGGCCGGCTCAGAGGAGAGCCCATTGCCGATCACGATCCGATAAGAATCATCGGGTAGACTTTCCGCAAAACGAATGATCACTTGATTGCGATTTGGAATATCGTCGACTGTGATGCTCCCGAGAGGAACCGTCGCGTCAGCGAAGTTCGACGGAATCGCTCCGCCCTCAAATGCGTCGCCCCCTCGTCCACTGCGGATGACCGAAATCGCGTTGAGCGTGGATGAGTCGATCTCAACACCCGCACCAAATCGTAAAGTGATTTGCTGGGGAGACTCTGTCAGAACGTCAGCTGTACTCGTGCCGTCATTCACAAAGAAGGGAGCCGCAGGCTGCACATAGGCCGCCACCAAGTCAAAGGCCAACATCGCCCGCTGCTCAAGCTGCTCGGCAGCATGGCGACATGAAGATGGCCGTGGTCGCCGTCGGCGATGCCCAAGGGATCTTGACGCCCGGAAACGCCTGGCAATACCCCGCCAATCAAAGCGACGCAAAGGCATCATTCAGCCCGCCAATCGAAAGAGGAAAAAGACGAA
Organism: Planctomycetota bacterium; assembly: GCA_027622795.1. Classification (GTDB taxonomy): domain Bacteria; phylum Planctomycetota; class Planctomycetia; order Pirellulales; family UBA1268; genus CACORA01. The sequence goes on from JAQBZA010000030.1 coordinate 11,415, forward strand.
TGTAGACCACCACCGCCGCCATCAGGGAGTCCGACAGACCACCTCGCGGACGTTCCGAAAAATGTCGTAAAACCCGACACCTACAGTATTTCGAACAACACTATCGGTGAACTACAGGAATGTCAAAGAATGGGTAGACCCTGTGGCAGATCGGCTAAATATGCGTTTCTGGCCGATTATTTGGGCGAATCTGGAGAAGCCCTACGGCCCATGGCGGCCCGCCTCAAGGCTCAGCTTACCCCACCCGGCCCGCCGCCAGGGAGTCGAGCACGATCTGCGACCAGGTCTCGAACCGGTCGCGGTTGGCCAGTAACGCGTCGAGCGTGGCAAACCCACACTCGACCAGTTCACTCTCCTGCGACACCACGTCCGGCCGCTCGAGTTCAAGAATATGCACGATCCCGAGATGCACACTCCCCACCGCATTCGAGTCGTCATTGATCAGGCCCACGCAGCGGCCCGTCCAGCCACCGCCGATCGCGATCTCCTCCGCGAGCTCCCGACGCATGCCCGCCTCGTACGAGGTGTCGTCGCCATGCTCGCCATCGGTGCTCGAAATATGACCGCCGATGCCCACCGACCGCTTGGCCCTTAGCCGGGCTTCGCTCTGACCGCCGCCACGGGTGTAGGAAAAGTATGTGACGGAACCGTCGGCGCCGCGGTGCGCGAGCACGCAGTAGGGAATCAACTGTTTGAATGACGGATCGTCCTCCACGCTCGCTCGCGGCCGCCACGACGTGTGCCGCGGATCGAGCAAGACAGGCAGGTAGGCCGACGTGTCGCCGCAGAAGCCCTGAAATGAACCTGCCTCGTCAAACAGCGCCCGCGGCACGACCAGCACGTCTTCGTGGGGAATCACAGACATCAAAGTCTCCTATTCGATCAGCATCGCGTCGCCATAACTCAAAAACCGATACCGCTCGCAAATCGCCTCGTCATACGCCCGACGAATCAGGTCGCGGGACGCGAAGGCACTCACCAACACCATGAGCGTTGTCCGCGGCATGTGGAAATTCGTCAACAGGCAGTCGACCACGCGGAAGGAAAAGCCCGGTTTGATGAACAACTCGGTAGGGCCCCGCCAGGCCGAAAGCGTGCCGGACGCGGAACGCTGGGCTGCCGTCTCCAGAGTCCGCACCGCCGTCGTACCGATCGCCACCACACGGCCACCGCGGGCCTTGGCCTCGGCGATCGCCGCCACCGTTTCCGCCGGGCACTCGCACCACTCCGTGTGCATCACATGGTCATCAAGCCGGTCGGTCGAAAGCGGCCGAAACGTGTCGATCCCCACATGGAGCGTGACCCGGGCGAGCCCGATACCGCGATCAGTGAGGCCCGCGAGCAGCTCATCGGTGAAGTGCAGCCCGGCCGTGGGGGCTGCCGCCGAGCCGGCCGCACGCGCAAAGACGGTCTGATAACGGTCGCGATCCCCCTCCTCCTCCGCACCGCCGCGGATGTAGCCAGGCAACGGCACCCGGCCGACGCGGTCGAGCAGCACAGGAGCCGGCCCCGGCACGGTCGGCCGCACGATCCATGTGCCACCGGAGCCACGGGCGAGGAGTTGGAGTACGACAGGGCAGCCGGTTTCGCCCGCGTCAGCGTCTCGCAAATCACGATGCCTTGCGGGCCGGTCTTCGCGAGCCGGATAGGTTCGTTCGTCGGGCCGCTGGTGGAGCACGATCCGTTCCCCGATCGCCGGCCGCCCACGGGTCTGGGCGAGAATCTGCCAGGTGCCGGCTTCGGTATCGGCGCTGAGAAACAACCCTTCCCACTTTCCGCCGGTCGCCTCCCGATGGCCGACGAGCCGCGCGGGCACCACGCGGGTGTCGTTCACCACAACGAGATCGCCCCGCCGCAGCATGGTGGGCAAGTCCCGCACATGCCGATGCCTGAGCTCGGAATCAGCGCGGCGCACATGCAGCAGTCGGGCGTCGCTCCGCCGCGGGAGCGGCTGTTGGGCGATCAACACTTCGGGCAAGGCATAGTCGTACTCATCCGCATCGCTCATGGCCCCATCGTAGCCACTCCTGAATCACCGGCTGAACGTTGGCTGGATCCTCGGCATGCCTACTCGTCCGGCACGAGTGCCGGCCAGGCAACGGTCAACTTCGACAGCGGCGGGAGTTGGAGCGGGGTCCCGGGCACGAGTGAAACCCGCGGATTGACGGCCCGATTCCAGGCAAAGAGAGCCCGATAATAGCGACCGTCGCCATACATTCGCTCGGCGAGCGACCACCAGGAGTCGCCGGTGGCGGCGACGTAGTGCGTCACCTCGTGCCGCGGGGCAGGATCGGCAGGAACGGGCACCGAGGCTGCGGTCATGGCGGCAGGCGGTTCCTCAGCCCGCAACGGCTGCAGCGGGGCCGCGTCGGCGACGGTCTGGATATCGAGCCGCTCCGGCTCATCGCTGGGAAAGTCGTCGGGGACTCCTTCCGACGGGGGCGCTGAATCAAATCGCGCTGCCCGGGCAAACGGGTCGCCCGCAGGAACCGGCTGCACGAGCCCGGTGTCTGAGGCCACCTCATCGTCTGGAAGAGCACCAACGAAAGCCTCATCCGCCCCCGGTCTCATGACATGTGCCACCGGCGTCGTGGCAGAGGGTACGCGCGACGCACTGGGAGCGGCTGCCATCTCGCGTCGGCTGTCGGCCAAAACGGAGAGCGTTGGTGGCTCCACCGTCTCGGCTACCGCTGCGATCGCAACCGCGTCGTGAATGTCCGCACCGGCCCCGGCAGGTGGTCGCGGCGACAGCAGCTTGATCGAGAGCACGCCAAAAAACGCCCCGGCGAGCAGGCCGAGACCGGCGAGGAGGATGTACTGTTCGCGTCCCATGAATCGTCTGCGTCGTCCGTGACCGATGCGAAAGCGGGCCGCGGATTGTGGAAAAAACGCTCCACTGATGCCAGATCGTCTGCCCCGGCACAGCCCCTGACGTCGACACCAGCAAAACGCCGCGAATCCCCCAGCTTCTGTCAGCTCACCCGTCTGGCCGCCCGAAGCTTGGCCGAGCGACTGCGGGAGTTGCGGGCGACTTCCCCCGGCGAGGCCTCGATCGGTGCCCGGGTCAGACACTCCCACAGCTGTCGATTACGAAATGCATCTTTCACCAGTCGATCCTCGAGCGAATGAAAGGAGATCACGGCGCACCGGCCGCCGGATACAAGCCGGGTCGGGATGCGTTCCAACGCGATGCGGAGCGACTTCAGTTCCTGATTGACCGCGATCCGGAGGGCTTGAAAGGTTCTGGTGGCCGGATGAATCCGGGAGGGCGAACTCTGGCGCGGGATCGCCGAGGCGACAAGCCTGGCAAAATCACTCGCCGAGCGGATCGGCTCCCGTTCGCGGACAGCCGCGATTCTGCGGGCGATCCGGCGGCTGTACCGCTCCTCACCATACTCATAGATGATGTCGGCGAGGCTTTCGGGCTTCATCCGATTGACCAGCCGCCAGGCCGGTTCGCCTTCGGTCGTGTCAAAACGCAAATCGAGCGGTCCGTCGCTGGTGAAGGAAAACCCCCGCGAATCATCGGCCAACTGATCACTGGAGAACCCCACATCCAGAAGCACAGCATCGACCGATTCGATCGCGAGCGCATCGAGCACCTCGGGAAGATCGCAGTAATTGGCCTGCGCAAACCGGACCGGCAGCCCGGCCATCTCCCGCGCCCCCCGATCGATCGCCTCGGGATCGCGATCGATCGCCACCACGAGCCCCTCCGGCCCGACCGCCTCGGCCAGCAGCCGCGTATGCCCACCGCCCCCGAGCGTGCCATCCACCACCCGCATCCCGGGCCCGACGGCGAGAAACGACATCACCTCTGCCGGCAACACGCTGGCATGCACACTCGATGCTGGATGATCTACGCTCACAGCACGAGTGTAGCCGTTCCGCGCCTAAAATCGGCTCGGGGTTGCCCGTGCCAC
>JAQBZA010000031.1 GCA_027622795.1 Planctomycetota bacterium
GACCCACAGCAAGCGTCACGGCAAAACCTCCTCGCGAATGTCATGGTCGAACCTGCCCGAACGCTCACCACGATCGGCATTGTCAGGTACGAACGTGAAACGAATTTGACGAAACCCAGTCGAAAGTTGCAATGAAGACTCAAACACAATACCGAAACCGACCACCAGTTCTCTACCCGATCGGCCCCAATCGTCAAACACGTCAGCAAAGTTTTTTGCACATGATCCGCACGGGGCGACGGGAGAAAGAGTGTGCCGCCCCGCCGCCCGGTCCGCAAGGCTCGAATTCGACCTGCTCAGACCGATCCGGACTCGGCACCGAGGGCCGCGGGGCGGATGTTCTCGAGACGGGGGAGATCCTCGATACGCCCCAGCCCGAAAGCCTGTAAAAAACGGCTCGTCGTGATGTAGGCGTTTGGCCGGCCCAACTCCTCGACTCGGCCGCCGATCGCCACAAAATCACGGTCGAGAAGCTGGCGAAGCATCTCCTCACAGCCAACGCCCCGAACCGCCTCAATTTCTGCCCGCGTCACCGGCTGCCGGTAGGCGACGACGGCAAGGGTCTCCATGGCGGCGTTGGAAAGCCTGTTTTCTGGCGGTGTTTGCAGAAGCCGACGGATCCAGGGACCAAACGGGACGCGAGTGAGCAGTTGAAACCCACCCGCAATCTGCTCCACTCGAAACGCGGATCCAGATTCAACGGCGAGGCGTTGCAACTCCTTTAGGAGCGCACGGGCTCGGGTGCCGTCGGGGAGGCGGGCGAGTTTGGCCAGCCGCCGCACAGAGAGAGGCTCGCGGGCGACGTAAAGAGCAGCCTCCAGCCGTGCCAATTCGTCGTTGCGGACGAAGGGGCCCTGCGCAACGGGATTCTCCGCAACGCGGCGGACGGTACGTCTTCGGCGGGGCCGTCTACGTGCCGCAACTCCCCCCTCGACCGGCGGCACCCACAGGCGAAGCCGGCCGTGAGCCAGTTGGGCGGCGAGCCTGCGGGAAGACGAACTCCCGCGGGCGGGCCGATAGGAGCGGCACTTCTTTACGGGGGAAACGAGGTGCACCGTCATGGGGGGTGTCCTCAGAAACGCTGCCGCGGCGTGCCGGCCTGCTGCACTTTCCAGCCCTCGATCTGAGTGATCAAAGATCGCATGGCAGACAGTGCATCGGGGCCCTGTCCATGAAACATTCGCAGGAGTTGGCCGTCAGCATCGATGCTCATGCGACAGCTGCTCGCATACCCTGCGACTGCCCCCGGCTGCGGGCGGCAGTCGATTCCTGTTGCGCCGAGCGTAGCGAGTTGTTCACGAAGAGTGGCGAGCATTGCCCATTCCCCCTGCGATCGGGGGCGATCATGCTCGTCGAGTGGTGATAGCGAGTTGGAAACTGCTGCTGCTTGTGCTCGAGGGTTGGGCTCAGGAGGGATGACTACGGGTGCGTGTTGGTCGGCATTCGGCCGCTCGCGCTCAGGAGGCGCGATTGGTTCAGCAGAACCGGCAATCACCGTCGGGCCCGTGGGTGAAGATTCAACTGGTCGACCGGAGAGCGTGGCGTTCGATTCGAACGGGAGCATGGCGTCGATGGCGCTGATCATTTGACAAAGCGGATCACAGACGGAGCCCCGCAGGAACTCGCGGGCCGCCGGTGGTGTGAGGTGGGAAAAAAGCGCCAGCGCAGGCACAACCAGCATGCAGGCGACCAGCACGCTGGAACGAACTTTCATCGCGACCATGGGATCTATCGGGCGGGCAGAGCGGAGCAAATGCTGTCGGCGGGAGGGTACCGGCTGCAACCCGGTTCGACAATCCGGAAAGTAGGCTATTTCTCCGAGCTGTTCGCCGGTTCCAGATCACTTTGGGGGGTGGGGAGCGGTACGTCACGGACAAGGAAATCGACAGGCACGGCGTGGACCGCGATTGGCAGCCGCCAGCGCAGGTGAAAATTCCGCAATCCACTGGTGTCAGGCGTTGCGGGGAGTGAGAAGGCTGCGATCGTGGTCAGACCACGATCGCTCCGTGCCGATGTCCGCTGCTCCTTTTGGGAGAGTGGCTGACCATCATTCCCGACGACTTCGATCCGCCGCTGAGCCAGCCACGGACGATGCGAGGCCAGAGCCTCAGACGGCCCGTCGAACGTGATGGCGGCAGTGACCTCCAGGCGGTTGTCTCTCACGACAGCGTCGAGAAGTGTGACAGTGGCTTGTCCGACGTGCAACGACCGCGAGGGACCGTCAAGTGGTAGTTCGAAGTCATGCTCGCGGCCTGCAATCCAGAGGGCGAGCGTACCGCGGAGCGTGGCGAGAGACGTGAGGGGGGGATCAATTTGCTTGAGTGCGAGGGGAAGGGATACGCTGCTGGCGTTCGGAGCCAGGAGCGGCTCGATGACTGCCTGACGCTGCACGGGTGGCAGTGCCTCAGCGGCGGGGCCGTCGGCCATGACTGTGTGTACCGGGAGCCGCATTGCGAGCGGTTGGAACGTCGGCTCCCATGCCACCTGAAGCGGAACTCGGACTCCGCGGCCACCGCCAACGGTGACGACGCGACCGACGCTGAACGTAAGCGTGTCGATCGCCGCTTCGACACGGTCCGCCATCGCCATTTCCTCGAGGCGATCCTGCAGGCACCGGAGACGAAACGCGGTTTCACCGGTAGCTCCTGTTTGGGCCGAGACAACCCACGCGAGAATGACTGGGCCGTGGTCAAGAAGTACACGTTCGGCTTCGTCACGGTCGCTGGCAGAAGCCGCTGAGAGCTGAGCAACCAGCCGCCGTACTGCCGCCTCGTCAAGATCGGCTGCAAAACAGGCAAGAGAAGCCATCGCAGCGCTTCCCACGAACAACCACCAGCCGCCGCTCATATTCATTTCACACTACTCCTTGAGAGGTGGGATTCTCGTTGTGGCATCAGCCAGCAACAATGGGGGCGTCGGCTGGCATCGAGGATCACGATTCCCCGCATCAGGCGGGCTCCCATGGCAAAGATCGTTATCAGTGTGTGCGGTGAGGGACGGGGGCATGCCACCCGGATTGCCACGCTTGTGGAGCATCTCATAAATGACCACGAAGTGCTCGTCTACACCTCGGCTGATGCCTTGTCGTTTTTGCGAACGCGATTCACCGGAGAGGGAAGTCAGGTGGATGTTCGGGAGATTCCCGGTATCGTATTTGAGTACACGGGCGGTAGGCTCGATGTGATGCGATCGATCGCCGCAGGCCTGGACTATCAGGCTCGGCAACTCGGCCCACTGGTCGACCGACTGATTCGTGAACTGGAGGTCTTTCAGGCTGATCTGGCAATCACTGATTTCGAGCCGGCGTTGCCCCGCGCCGCCAGCCGTGAGGGCATTCCTTTGGTGAGCGTCGATCACCAGCATTTTCTGCTGGCCTACGATCTCGATGCGCTCCCCTGGTCGCTGCAGTGGAACGCCTGGTTCATGAGCCATGCGGTGTGGCTCTATGTCGCGGAAGCGGCCGACACGGTCGTGTCGGCGTTTTTTCGTCCTCCACTCCGTCGCGGCTGGGAGCACGTGGTGCAGGTGGGGCCGCTGCTCCGCGACGCCATCACCCGCGCGGTGCCTCGGGACGAGGGCTTCATGGTCTCGTATCTTCGACGGCACACCCCCTTCTCGGCGATTGAGGCTCTGGCCGACTGTGGCATTCCGGTGAAGGTGTATGGACTCGGCGGCCGGGACCATGTGGGCAACGTGTCGTTTCACACGATCAACGAGCAGCGGTTCATCGACGATCTCGCCGGCTGCACCGCGGTGGTGGCGGCGGCGGGCAACCAGCTGATCGGCGAGGCGCTCCACCTCGGTAAGCCAATGCTCGTGTTGCCGGAGCGGGCCCACGCCGAGCAGATGATGAACAGCCACTTCCTTGCCGGCATGGGTTGTGGGGAGTTCGCCTTGCTCGAGGAGATCACCTGCGATCAGGTGCGGGCGTTTCTCGACAACCGCAGCCGGTTTCAGCCGGCCCTCGCCCCACTCGCCGGCCACATGGACGGCACACCTGATGTGCTGCGGGTCATTCGGCAGCGGCTGGCCTGCACGGCGGCTGGCCAAAGTGCCGTGGCTGTCAGCCAAGATGCCGCAGGATCGCCGGCAGCATCGCCCGCATCGCCCGTGCGCGGTGACTGATCACGGCCTTCACGGTCGCTGAAAGCTCACCGAACGTGCGGTGGTATTCGGCCACGATGAAGAGCGGGTCATAGCCGAAACCTCCCGCGCCCGACGGCTCCTCGGCGATGATGCCGCCGCAAGTGCCGGAGGAGGTCGCCATGACGACACCCGACGGGTCGGCCAAGGCCGCATGGCAGGCGTAATGAGCCGCCCGCCGCCGACCGGCAACATCGCGAAGTCGCTCGAGCAGGAGCGCGTTGTTGGCGATGTCAGTCGCGTCTGTGCCGGAGAAGCGGGCGGAATAGATGCCCGGATCGCCATTGAGGGCCGGCACGACCAGCCCGCTATCTTCCGCGAGCACCCAGCTGCCCAACGCCGTGGCCTGGAGTGAGGCCTTGAGGGCGGCATTCTCGGCGAATGTGGCGCCGGTTTCTTCGACGGCGACGGCATCGGTCAGCCCGGCGAGGGATCGGCAGGCGATGCCATGCGGCTCCAGTAACTCGACAAGCTCACGCAGCTTGCCCGCGTTGGTCGTGCCCAAAATCAGCGTTTGCGACATGCCACATTTTTAAAAGAAGTTTGCCGTTGCGGACAGGCCATGGGCCGCCTGGTGACGCGGCTCAGGGTTGGCCGTGCCACATCGCCGGACGTTCGCTTTGGGCATCCTGCCCTTCGCTCACTCGGAGGAAACCGCGCTTTCGCCATCCTGGCTGCGCTCGGTTTCCTACGCCGGCTCCGTGGCACGGCCAACCCTGAGCAGGATTGCTGCTGGTAAAGAACGAGCCGCGATTTTTTTTGGTTCGGCGTCAGCGCCAGTTGGTGGGGGCGCGGGGGACGTCGATCGGGCGGGGCTGCACATCGAGCAACACGCCGGCCACCTGCCGCGGCATGATCTGCCCCATCGCGAGCTTGGCCGGATCCGGGCCGAGGCCGGCGCCGATGCGGGCAATCTCAGGATGGGGAACGACCAGACCGTCGGCCTGCCGCACCCGCACCTGTTCCAGGCTGCCGACACAGACAATGCTCGATTCGCGGTCGTGGTATTCCCAGGCCTGCCAGCCCTGCTTGCGGAGGGCTACGGTGAGTTTGTGGGCCTGCTCGGCCGCTTCGATAAGCCGGCTTTCGATCGGTAGTTCCTTGCCACCGTTGGAGATCGCTTTCTGGTCGAAGGTGCCCGAGCCGGTGAACGTGGCGACCCGCACCGAGTAGCGGCCCGGGCAGTCGAGGAGACTGTGGGTCACGTCGGCATTCATCCGCAGCACAAACTCATCAGTCTGCTGACGGGAGAAGTAGTCTTCCGGAAGCAGGGGGTTGGGCGTGACAAACGCCATGTGCATCGGGCCCTTGGCCGCCTTGCGGTCGAGCCCGATCATCTTGCGGAAGTCGGCAAACGACTGGCTCTTCCCGCTCTCACCCGACAGGGCCACCGGATGAAGAGATTTGATCGTAGCCAACAGCTTCTGGCCGCGGGGATCGTCGAACGACGCAAAGTCCCCCACCAGCACGGCCACCTCGACCACCTGTTCGGCCTTGGCATACCGCATCTTCTTCGGCGTGCCATCGGGATTGAGCCCGAGTCCCTGCTCTTCACCGGTGTAGTCGAAGGCCTTCTCGTGGGTGTAGGCTGTAAGTTTGTGCTTGCGGCGCAGCTCGTGGACCAGCCGACGGGCGTCGTCGCGGGCGCCGGCGCCGCGGAAGGTGGTGGCCATCACGAGCCACGGGCCGTCTTTCTCGGCCAGCGGAAACATCGCCTGCGGATCGAACGACTCGGCGCTAAACCATGATGTCGGGAGCCAGCCTGACTGGGCTTGGGCGGTCGCTGGCAGAAGCGCCGCCACCACTGTGACGCCGCAGAGGGTCGCCAGACGGTGGGTCGACGACGCCAACCAGGCTCGAATGCTCCGATCGCTTGCCATGCTGCCGATCGCTCCAAAGCGGAGGGTGTATGGGGGCTGTGGGGGCGGGAACCGTATCAGCCCGACCACCGTCGTGCCAGAGCGCATCACGCTACGTGTATTGCCGGCTCAGGGGCGGCAAAAGTATCCTCGCGGGGCGAGGATACGCCCGACGCTCGTCGAAGGTATGCCGACCCCCGAGCCTACCCTTCCTGGTTTGCCGGATCGTCGCTCCAGAGAACGCGGGTGCGCTGTAGAGTGATTGCCGGCTTGGGAAGACGGACGCGATGGGGCAAGATAGGGATATGCGCAGCCCTCCTCGGCCCGGACGAAACACGCTCCTCTTCATGCTCGTGGCCGCCTGGCTGGCGGTGATCGCCATTCCGCCGGTCGTGCTACTGCGACTGCGGACCAGTTGGCTTGAGGCACTCGACCGCCCCGCCGTGCAGGCCGACTGGGAGGCCTTCCGTCGTGATATGCGGGCCCAATCAGGCCGCGATGCCCCGGTGACGGGGCCGGTGCAGCGAAAGGTGCCCAAGAGTGAGGAGCCCCCGCTCAAAGTCTGGCTACGGGAGTATGTCGGCCTTGCTGTTGCCGCGTGGGTACTCTTTGTCAGCGTACTCTTCGGCTTCTTTGCCGCACTGATCGCCGGGCTATTTGCCGAGAATCAACCGCGCGGTGGCTGCGACAGTCAGAAAGATCAACAACGTGATGGCGAGGACGCCCAAAAGCGAGAACACGGCAAATCACTTTGCAAGGGTGCGAGAACCTGAACATAAGGGGATCGTAGATCGCATTGCTCACGCGAACAACAGCGGTTCTTCACCGGAAACCGAACCGGGCGGGCCTGCGGTGCCCAGCGGCAAACGCCTACGAGCCCCTGCGAAAGATGTCTTCCGGCACGATGTGCCGGGCGGTTCGCCCGACATCGTCAAGTGTCCGCCGCTGGCCAACGGTGTGCCACGGGGTCACGTCCTCCAACTCCGGCATGATCTCGAGAATCTGCTCAACGAGCATTGACACGACCCGCCCGACGGGAGTGCCACTGGTGCGTTCACGGATCGCGGCAGCAGTCTTCATCAACTTCACCATTCGTGACCGCTCAAGCACCGGCCCCGACAACTGGCCTTCCCCCTCTTCCAAGAGTTCTGCCATCGGCACCTCCAGCACCTCCTGCCAGCGCTGAAGATCAGACAGCCGCAAGTCGTAATCGGGCTGCTCCTGTCGTCGGATCGTAGCCAGTTCCACCCCGAGTCGCCGTGCTACGTTGCGGAGTGTGACCCCTTGCCGCTGGCGGACAATTGCGATGCGATGCAGCCGTCGCCCGGGCTGGTTACCGTGACGCGGTCGCGACTCAGCGGCTGAACGGGCCTGTGCCAGGCACTCCGCCTCTGCCCGAGCCGGTTCGGAATGGTCTGAATCCGCGACGGCGAATGGATCGAAGCACCGGCCGTCATCGAAATCATCATGGTAGCTTCGTGGGCGATCGACAGTTGCCATGAGCGTGGCCTCCGTTTCTGCTCCGCGGGCTCAAAGCCGCGGTGAGATGAATACGCAGGCCGGCCGGGAATCGTTCGCGGGGTTTGAAAAATTCCTTGCTTTTTTTGTTTTTGGGCCCCTCGCTGGGAAAGAGTAGGACAGGCTTCAGCCTGTCGTGCCTTTCAGCCCACCAAGAAGCCCCACAACTCCAAGCTGCCTTTTCAGATGCTTTCCCGCGGATGACACTAGGAGGATGAGCACATTTCTTGCTGGATACGAGGCCTGGCATGATCGGGCTGCGTGGGCTTGTCTCGGACACCGCACGACGGTGTTGGCAAAGGGGCCCAATGCGGTGCGGTTTGTCGAGAACTTCGCCACCGCGGCTGTCGGTTCAATGGCAGTCGGCGGGGGCACCGAAACTTTTTTTACCGATTCGCGGGGTTGGGTGATCGCGCTGGCGACGGTGCTGCGTGTCGATGAGGGGCTCATGATCGAGGCGGCAACTGGACTGGGTGAACGCCTGCGGGACCACCTCGAGCACTATCACATTCGGGAGCAGGTGGAGCTGATCGATGCGTCGGCCGACGTCGCCAGCCTCCTCATTGCCGGTCCTGCCGCCGCCGCCTGGCTGACTGAGCATGCCATGGGTGGTGGCGATGAGGCGGCTCGAGTGCCAGAGCGGCTCTTTGATCATGCGGCAGGCAGCCTCGGAGGGATTGCCGTGCGACTGGTGCGCACCGATTGGTGGGGTGAGCATGGCTTTCTCGTGCGGTGTGCTGGAGGGGATTATGAGGCGGTCGTTGCCTGGCTGCGAGCGTCGGGCCTGCCGGAGGCGGCTGCCGAAACGGTAGAGACAGCACGGATCGAACAGGGCACGCCCACTCCCGCTGACATACCCGAGAAGACGCTTCCACAGGAACTTGCCCGTGATGCCCGCGCCATCTCATTTACGAAGGGCTGTTATCTCGGTCAGGAGACAGTCGCTCGGCTCGATGCCCTTGGGCATGTGAATCGTCGGCTAGCTGCGGTTGCCGTTGAAGGCGAACTACCGGTGTCCGCCGAGGTGACGGCTGACGGCAGCACCGCGGGCCAGCTCACGAGCCGCTGCCATTCGCCGCAGTTGGGCTGCAGCCTGGGCCTGGGGATTCTTTCGACGAAGGTGGCCACGGCGGCCGCCCTCACCGTCGCCGGCAGGCCGGCGCGACTCGTGCAGGTGACATGATGAAGAACGATCCGTCGGGCACGAAGCCTGGCTCCGAGGAAATCCTGCTCGAAACAAAACGGTTTACCGTGGTGCGGATGGTGGAGCCCTGCACCGACGGTTCGGTCCGGCAGCGGGAGGTGGCGATCCATCCCGGCAGCGTAGTCATCGTGCCGCTGGTGTCAGCCAACGAAGTCTGCCTGATTGACGTAGTGCGGATCGCGGTCGGGGAAACATTGGTGGAGCTGCCGGCCGGCACGCTCGACCGGGTCGAATCGCTCGCCACGGCCGCGGCTCGCGAACTCACCGAAGAGACGGGCTACCGGGCCGGCAGGATCACCGCGGCCGGGGAATTTTGGATGTCGCCGGGCATCCTCCGTGAGCGGATGCATGTGTTTGTGGCGGAGGATCTCGAGCCGGGCCCGCAGGCGCTCGAGCCGGGTGAGCGAATCACGCCCCGCGTTGTCGCCTGGGACGAGGCCGTGGCGATGTGTCTTGACGGGCGGATTCAAGACGCCAAGACGGTGGCGGCGCTGCTGCTGGTCAACCGACGCCGTCAGCCGGGGCGGATGCCAACGGTCCGTGCGTGACCGGATGGCGGTCGAGAAGAAATAACAATCCTCCGATCAGCCCGGTGATGATGGTCGCAAGGAACCACAGCAACGCGATTGCAACGGCCTGCTCACTGGCTATTCCCAGCGGTGCTAGGAGCATCGTCATGCCACCTTCACGAACCCCCACGCCGTTGATGCTGATGGGAACCACCATAGCCAACATTACCAGAGGCACCACAACGCACCAGACTGAAAGTGGCAGTGAGACTCCCAGTCCACGAGCGATGAGCGATACGGCGATCGCATTTCCCAATTGAATTCCAAGGCTCCACGCCACTGCTGCTGAGAGCAACTGTGGCCGCATTTGGTAGGGAAGCAGTTGGCTGATGAACTCACGGGCTGGATGTGGGGACGGAATCAGGGCAAGGAGGCGGTCGAGTGACCCGACAAGAAGCCAGAAACTTCCCAGGGCGACGGCCAAGAGGCCACCACCGACGGCCAGCGTGCTCCAGCGGTCAAGCGACCATTCGGTGGACAGCACGGCTGCACCGGCGAGTACTCCCAGCCCGGCCAGGCCGGTGAGCCGGTCAGCCAGTACTGTGCAGCCGGCCAGAAGGCGGCGCTGCGTAGAGTCGGCAAGGCGGTATGCCTTGATCACGTCACCACCGATTGAAGAAGGCAAGCAAAGACTGAAAAACATTCCTTCGAAGAACCTCCAGACAAAGAGGCCGGGCGAAAAGGGAAACCCGATAGGCCGTGCAAGTGAGGACCAACGCAGTCCGGCGATGATCTGGGCGGTGATGGCGATGATCACACCAGCAGCCCACCAGCCCCAGTCAACCGTCTTGATCACCTTGATGAATGAATCTTGATCGATTCCACGTAGAACAACCGCCATTAAACCGAGAGTGATCCCCAACCGCAGAATGGTGCCAATCCAGCCGGGCAGCCGTCGGCGGGGGCGGGAAGGCGATGGGTTGGCGAGAGGCGGGGTCATGATGGAATCGAAACGTGGCAGCCTTTACCCTAACGGATGATTCAGGTTTGCTCCCAGCCGAGTTGTTGCCGATGCGTTTGGAATGGTTCGAAGGTCCGCTGTTGGTCGGCTTTGCCTTCATTGTTGGATCAGTGTTGGGGAGTTTTCTCAACGTCGTGATCTATCGTGGTCCGCGGGGGGAGTCTGTCGTGTTTGGAGGCTCTCGTTGCCCGCACTGCACGGCCCCAGTCCGAGCCCGTGACAATATTCCGGTTCTCGGATGGCTTCTCCTCCGGGGCCGCTGTCGCGATTGCGGAATTCCGATTTCACCGCAGTATCCCCTCGTGGAGGCTGCCTGCGGCCTGGTGGCGGCTGGCCTGATGGCCGCCGTGATTGCCTGGCTCGTATGATTTGCCGCGGCAGGGAAGCGGGCATCCTTCATGGAGCCGGCTCCCATGGCATCTGCTCTCCCAACTGGAAAGGCTTGGCTGCCTCCCGCCACGGGGCTTGTGATCGGGATGCTCCTCGGCCTGCTTGGCTGGAGCTACTGGCCGGGGCTGCTCGTTGCGGCCGGCACCTGGAAGAGCCCGCAATATTCCCACGGCTGGCTCGTGCCGCTCTTTGCCGCCTTTGTTTTGGCCTGGTGGCGGCGGGCAGTCGTGCCAGCGACGACCCGCGCGCGGCTTGCCGGGCTTGCCGTCCTTGCGGCCAGCCTCGCGGTTCGCCTGGTGGCGGCCTGGTATCGCATTGTCACGATCGACATGTACACGCTTGTGCCGGCGCTGGTGGGCGTCGTGCTCCTGATCGGGGGCTTGCCCATGCTCCGCTGGGCGGGACCCCCCGTGGCATTTCTGATCTTCATGTACCCGCTGCCCGATGAGGCCACCCGCTATCTGCTTGGCCCTTTGCAGACGGTGGCCACGATCGCCAGCACCTATCTCCTACAGACCTTCGGCTTCGAGGCTTTCCGCGAGGGCAACCAGATTGTGCTGGGAGACTCCCGGCTCGGCGTGGTCGATGCCTGCAGTGGGCTGCGGATGCTCACCATCTTTGTGGCCCTCACCGTGGGCTGGGTGCTTGTCGATCGCACCGCCCGGTGGGAACGGCTCGCGATCGTCGCCAGCGCCGTGCCGATCGCCCTGGCGGTCAACGTCGCCAGGATCACCGCGACGGGCATGATGGTCACCGTCAATGAAGACCTTGCCGAGCGGGTGTTTCATGACTGGGCCGGGTACGTGATGATGCCGCTGGCGGTGGGCCTCTTGGTCGCCGTTCGTTGGCTTGTGGCGGCGGCGGTGATCGAGGAGCAGGCGGCTCCGGTGCCAGTGATCGACCTCGGGGGCCGTCGCGTGGAGGGTGGCCCATGAATGCCGCAGAGGAACGACAGCGGGGCGAGCCGGGAGGGATCGATCCGCGGCGGGCATGGCATGCGCTGCGACGGCGGTCAGTCATGGCGGTGACTTTCGGGCTTGTGCTGGCGGCATGTGCGGCTGTGCCGTCCTGGCTGCTCGTGCCGCATGGCTACGAGGCGGTGGCCTGGCTACGGGTTCGCGACAAGGCCGGCATGCTCAGCACGGCTGGCCGCGACGGTGCCGAATATGAGGCCTACCGCAAGACGCAGGTGCAGCTGATCAAGAGTCCGTTTGTCCTTTCGTCAGCCCTCCGCCGGCCCGCTGTGGCCGACTGCAACGCCCTTCGTGACGAACCCGATCCCGTCGGCTGGCTCGAGTCATCGATCACGGTGACGGCGCCACCCCACTCGGAGGTCTTGCAGATCGGGCTGCGGGGTGTGCGGCCGGCCGAGACGGCCCTGATCGTCAATGCGGTCACGCAATCCTATCTCGATGACATCGTCAGTCAGGAACGCCGGGAGCGGCTCCGCCGGCGGGATGCCCTCGAAAAGAAATACAAGGAAAATATGAAGGAACTGCGATCTCGGCACGAGACCTTCAACGCTCTGGCTCGCTCGCTTGGCACCGGTGACAGCCAGGAAGTGCTGACGCAACGAGGAATCCTCCTCGACAAGCTCGGGTCACTGCGGATGCAGATGGCCCAGACTCAGAAGGAAATCGCCGGCATCGAAATCGAACTGGCAATCGTACAGGCACGGGTGAGCGGGAGCATCGATGCCGATGAGCCTGTGGCTGAGGAACTCGTCGCCGCGGCTCTGGCCCGCGACCCGCGGATCGAGGCGTTCTCGGACCGCCTCTCTGCGCTCGACGAAGCGATTGCGATGCAGCACCGGCGCAGCATCCGCGGCCACGATGAGCCGGCCGTGCAACGGCTCCACCTGCAGCGGCAGGAGTTGGCCCGCCTGATCGAAAAGCAGGCCGCAGCGATCCGCCCGCAGGTTGTCTCGCAGATTCTGCTCGACGGGAATGGGCGGAGCGGCCGGCCGATGGAGAGCGTCGCTACCCTTACAATGCGGCAAAGAACACTCGCCCGATCACTCGCCGAGACCGGCCAAGAGTATGACTTGCTGGCCGAGAAGGTGACGGCCCTCGGGCAGGCCAATGCCGAACTCGAGGGGCATAAGTCGGAGATTGAGCAACTTGACCGGATCACGCGACAGATTGGCACCGAGCTGGAGGCGACGGCCATCGATCTCCAGATGCCCAGCCGTGTGACGCTCATCGAGGAGGCGGGCGTTCCCGAGTCGAGCGATCACCTCACGCGGCTGCTGCTGACCCTTGTGGCAGCCAGTCTGGGGATGACGGGCGGGATGGCTGCGGTGGTAGCGGTCGAGTACGTGCAGGATCGCCTCGCAGCACCGGACGATCTTGCGGGGCGGCTCGGCGTGCGGGTGTTGGGCACGCTGCCGCTGGCATCGCGGGCCGCGGAATCAGCAACGGCGATCGTGGCGGAACGGATGGATGCGGTGCGGACGCTGATCGCCGGCCCGGCCGGTCCGCAGGTGATCCTCGTGACCAGCGCCATGCAGCATGAGGGCACGACGACCGTCGCCACCCAACTCGCAGCCAGTTTCGCGCGAGCGGGCCGGCGGACACTCCTCATCGACGGTGACCTGCGGCAGCCCTCGATCCATACGGCTCTTGGCCTCGGGCCGGAAGCCGGCTTTGCCGAACTGCTCCGTGGTGAGATCACACCGGACGTGGCCGTGCGGCCCACGGTGGTCGACGGCTTGTGGGCAATCACCGGCGGCCGCTGCGACTACGAGGCGATCACGGCGCTGTCGCGGCCAGGTGTCACTGGGATGGTGGAGCAACTGCGGACGGACTTTGACCAGATCGTGATCGATGCCGGCCCGGTACTCGCCTTTGCCGATGCGTTGCTGCTAGGGCGGCAGAGTGACGCAGTGGTGCTCGCCACGATGCGGGATGTGAGCCGGATGCCGCATGTGGCCGCTGCGATTGAACGGCTGCGAAGTGTCAGCGGGGAGTTGCTGGGCGTTGTGGTCAACGGCGTACATGCCGCCCTGCCGCGGCAGCCAGTCGCCATGTCGATGGCGTCTTGAATACGGAGCAAGGGTATGCAGCGCGAGCGACGAGGTTTCTCCGGCAGCGAGGCTGTCGCCGGTCTGCTGATCCTGCTGACGACCCTCGTGCAGGGGCAGTGGACCGACCGCTGGGGCGGCGTCAATGTGGCAGAGGCATTGGCCCGTGGCGGCCAGCGGCTCGAAGAGCAGTTTCCACGGTCGTGCGGAGGCTGGGAGGCCGTGAATGATCTCACAGCCGACCCGCGGGGGCTCGAGCGGGCGGGCGCCATCGGGCATGTCTCGCGAATCTACCGCCACCGGGGCACGGGCCGATTGGCGACCGTGTTTGCGGTCTGCGCCACGCCCCATGATGCCTCGGGACACACGCCCGACCGCTGCTATCCGGGTGCCGGCTTCCAGGCACAGGAGGCGGAATCGCGGCGGTCTGTCGCGCTCGCCGATGGCCGCACGGCAGACGTCTTCACGGGCACGTTTGCCAAGGCGGGGCAGACGCTGCGGATCTTCTGGACCTACGGAGGCGACGGCCGCTGGATCGCGCCCCCAATTGCCCGGCTGGGGCTGGCCGGCCGGCCACTCGTCTATAAGCTCTACGTGATCGTCGATGCCACAGGGCCGGGGGCAGCCGAGGCGAAGGCAACCGGTGAGGCATTTCTCGCCGAGTTGCTTCCAGCTGCGGATAGGGCACTCGAAAATGTACCGTAAAGGGCCCAGCCTATCGGTAGGATGATGCAGGGGCTTTCGTTATAACTTGAGCGATCATTTGACAACCTGCGAAGGGTAGGCGAGAGGGTCGGCGAACGCTCGAGGAGTGTTGGGCGTATCCTCGCCCCGCGACGAGACTTTTGCCGCCCTCGAGCCGGTGATACACGTTGGACCGATGCGTTCTAGACAAGGTGTCGATGATTCGCAGTTATCTGTTTCTGGGAGACCTTCGATGGCGGTCACGTCCAAGCGGGCTTTGATCACTGGGATAACCGGGCAGGACGGCTCGTATCTGGCTGAGCTGCTTCTCGACAAAGGCTACGAGGTGCACGGTCTGGTGCGCCGGTCGAGCACGTTTGGCACCCAGCGGATCGAGCATCTCTATCGCGATATCCATGAGGTGCACCGGCCCCTCACGCTCCATCATGGCGACATGGCCGATGGCAATGGATTGGCCCGCCTGATCCGGGAGATTCGGCCAACTGAGGTCTACAACCTTGCGGCCCAGAGCCATGTGCGGGTGAGCTTCGATCAGCCCACCTACACCGCCGATGTCACGGCCGTCGGCACGCTTCGGCTCCTCGAAGCGATTCGCGACCTGCAGGATGCCGTCGGCTACCAGATCCGGTTCTATCAGGCTTCGAGCTCGGAGATGTACGGCAAGGTGGTGGAGACCCCACAACGGGAAACAACGCCGTTTTATCCCCGCTCCCCCTACGGCGTGGCCAAGGTCTATGCCCATTGGATCACGGTCAACTACCGGGAGAGCTACGGCCTGCATGCCTCGTGTGGCATCCTCTTCAACCACGAGAGCCCCCGCCGTGGTGAGACGTTTGTGACGCGGAAGATCACCCGCGCGGCGACGCGGATCAAACTCGGTCTGCAGGAGAAGCTCTACCTCGGTAATCTCGACGCCCAACGCGACTGGGGCTATGCCGGCGACTA